>JANMSA010000732.1:0-1736 GCA_031388865.1 Acidobacteriota bacterium
GGATTGGCGCGCGGGGCTGGAGAGGGGCAAGCTGCTATTCGAGCTCAGGGGGTACAAGCTCCACGGGAAGTGGACGCTCGTGAAGATCAAGACGAGCGAGAAGGACTGGCTCCTCATCAAGGAGCGCGACGCCTGGATGAAGCAGCCGGGGGAGGGAGGCGACCAGTTCTCCGAGGAGTCCGTGCTCTCCGGCCTGACCGTCGACGAAGTCATGGCGGGCGACAGTCCGAGCGCGCGGCTGCGCAAGGCGATCGAAGAAGCCGACGCGCCACGCGTGCGCGTCGATCCCAGGTCGGTGGAGGCGATGCACTGCGAGACCGCGGACGAGGCGTTCACGCGCGACGGCTGGCTGTTCGAGCTCAAGCTCGACGGATACCGGCTGATCGCGAGCAAGTCGCACGGCGAAGCGCTGCTCCTCACGCGGAACGGGAACGACTATACCGCGGTGTTTCCGGAGATCGCGCGCGCCGTGAAGGCGCTGCCGGTCGAGGAGTGCATCATCGACGGAGAGGTCGTCGTACTCAACCCCAAGGGCATTCCGAGCTTCTCCCTGCTCCAGCGGCGTGGGCGGCTGACGTCGCCATCGGCGATCGCGCACGCGGCGGTCGAGCTGCCCGCCACCTTTTTCGCGTTCGACCTGCTGGCGTTCGAGGAGTTCGACCTGCGCCCGCTTCCGCTCGTACGACGCAAGGCGCTGCTGATGGACGCGGTTCCCCGGCTCGGCGCCTTGAGATCGCTCGAGCACATCGAGCGCGAGGGCGAGGCGTTCCTCGCGCAGGTGAGCGCGATGGGACTCGAAGGCATCGTCGCCAAGAAGGCGGACACGCCCTACAGGAAAGGGCGATCCGCGCACTGGCTCAAGATCAAGGCCGAGCGCTCCGGCGACTTCGTCGTTGTCGGGTTCACCGAGCCCAAGGGGAATCGCTCGCACTTTGGCGCATTGCAATTGGCCGACACGGTGAACGGCGCGCTCGTGTATGCGGGTCGCGTTGGAACGGGCTTTACCGACGCGCTGCTCGAGGAGTTCAAGGTGCTGCTCGACCCGATCGTGCGACGCGATGCACCGTGCGCAGGGCCGGTGACCGGGCCGGGCGCCGAGCCGCGGCCGACCTCCGAGATCCCGGAGACCGCCACGACGACGTGGGTGGATCCGGTGCACGTCTGCGAGGTGCGGTTCCGCGAGTTCACGCCGGAGGGGCTGCTGCGTCATGCGTCACTCGTTCGCCTCCGGCCAGACAAGGGAGCGCACGAGTGCGAGCGGCAGGGATGGTCGCCGCCCGAGGACGTCGCGACGCCCGAGGCTGAGCGGGACTCGCCGCCCGACTCCACGCCCGCCCCTCGTGCCGATCCGGCACCAAAGGCTGTCACCTTCTCGAACCGGAAAAAGGTCTACTGGCCGGCGGAGCGTTACACAAAGGGCGACCTGATCGACTACTACCGCGCGGTCTCGCCCTGGCTCCTTCCGTACCTCGCGAATCGTCCCGTGGTGCTCACGCGCTTCCCGGATGGCATCGACGGGAAGTCGTTCTATCAGAAAGATGCGCCGGCGTTCGTCCCCGACTGGATGCGCACGATTCCCGTCTGGAGCGAAGACACGCAGCGCGAGATCCGCTATTTCATCTGCGATGACGAGGAGTCGCTGCTCTACGTCGCGAACATGGGATCGATCCCGCTGCACATCTGGGCGAGCCGGGTGGGATCGCTCGAGCTGCCGGACTGGTGCGTGATGGATCTCG
>JANMSA010000740.1:0-2691 GCA_031388865.1 Acidobacteriota bacterium
AGTTCGTGTTCGCCAGATCCTGGAGCTGATCGGTGACCACCGACTCGAACGTCAACCTGGCGTTCTCGGCTGTGTTCACACGAATGCTGTCGGCGAGCGACTCGTGCGCAGATAGCCGCTCTTCGAGTTGCCGGATGACGACCTTGTCCTTTTCGCGAAAATCTGTGCCGAACTTCTCGTTCAGTTCACGAATGATCTGGGACAGAGGTTCAAGCTGCTCGGGTTGCTGCCCGAACACCGCGCCGCCAGTCAGCGGCTCCAGCGGCTGGTTCCCGCGTTCCAGAGGAACTCTGCCCGACGTCTTCTGCTCGATCCGATACGACGCCATGTCGATGGCTTCCTGGACTTCCACCGGGAGCTCCCCTTCAGGGGTGGGTAACCGGCGGCGCAGCAGCCTGGCGAATACGTAGAGCTTTTCCAGGTCGCTGTCGGCAAACGTCAGGATTTGTGAAAGGAATGCGTAAAGACGGACATAGTCGTTGAGCCGGCTCCGGAAGACCGCCTGGTCCTCTTTTCGCAGAGTCTTGAAGCGATCCTTCAGCGGGTCTATCGCGGCGTAGAGCTGTTCCTGCGTCGTCTTCGCACCGAAGAACAGCTTTGCAAACACTTCGACATCCGCCACGGTGAACACGTCCGAGTCGAGCAGCGCTCGATGGAGGTCGTACAGGAGGTTCGGGTCAGTACCCTCCGAGAGGATCGTCTTCTCGTAGTACGGCTGGAAGGCCTTCTGAATTTCGTCAGCTTCGTTCGCGAAGTCCAGGACCATCGTGTCGGCTTTGCCGGGAGCGGTCCTGTTCAGACGCGACAGGGTCTGCACCGCCTGCACCCCCCCGAGCTTCTTGTCGACATACATCGTGTGCAGCAACGGCTGGTCGAAGCCTGTCTGGAACTTGTTCGCCACGATCAGGAAACGGTATTCCTGGCGATCGAAGGCCCTGGCGGTCTGCGCCTCTCCCACCCCGTTCATGTTGGCCTCTGAGTGCGAGACCCCACCGTCCTTCACTTCTCCTGAGAACGCGACCAGCGCCTTGTAGGGGTAACCCTTCTTGCGCAGATACGCATCGAAGTCCACCCGGAACCGCACCGCGTGCAGCCGCGACCGCGTGACGACCATCGCCTTCGCGCGCCCCTTGATGCGGCCGGCCACCTGCTGGTGGAAGTGCTCAACGATGACTTCTACTTTCTTCCGGACCGCGTGCTCGTGCAGCCCGACGAACGACTGCATCAGATAGCTGGCTTTGGCGCGGTCGTAGTGCGGATCGTCCTGAATCTTCTTCAGGAGGTTCCAGTAGACCTTGTAGGTCGTATAGTTCTGCAGGACGTCAAGGATGAACCCCTCATCGATTGCCTGGCGCATGCTGTAAAGGCTGAAGGGCGCATAGGTGCCGTCAGTCCCCTTGGTTCCGAACAGCTCCAGCGTTTTTGACTTGGGTGTCGCGGTAAAGGCGAACGTCGAGACATTGTTCAATCGGCCGCGTTGCCGCATTTCGGCGACGATACGGTCCTCGAGATCCTCCTTTTCCTCCTCCTTTTCGTCTTCGCTCTCCTCCCGCTCGGCCTCCTCCAGCGTGCCGGCGGCCAGCACCTGTTTCAGCTTCCTGGTGCTTTCCCCCGATTGGGAGGAATGTGCCTCGTCGACGATCAGGGCGAATCGGGTTCCCGCAAGCTCCCCCATCTTCGCGGCGATCACCGGGAACTTCTGGAGCGTCGTGACGATGATCGTCTTGCCCGCCTCGAGGGCCTCCTTCAACTGCCGGCTCGTCTGGTCGATGTTTTCGACGATGCCGCTCGTCTGCTCGAACTGCCGCACTGTGCGCTGGAGCTGGCGATCCAGGACGCGGCGGTCGGTGACGATGACGATGGAGTCGAAGACGCGGCGATCGTGCGCGTCGTGCAGGATGGACAACTGGTGCGCAAGCCACGCGATCGAGTTGGACTTGCCGCTTCCGGCGGAATGCTGAATCAGGTAGCGCTCGCCCGCGCCGTGTTCGCGGGCGTGTGCGACGAGTCGACGGACCGAATCGAGCTGGTGATAACGCGGAAAAATGAGGCTCTTCCTGCCGGTCTTGCGCCCGCGATCGTCCTCGTCCTCGACTTCGTGCACGAATTGCTGAACGAGATTCAGGACGCTGTCCCGGGACCAGATGCGCTCCCAGAGGTAAGCGGTCGCGTACGCAACGCGCGTCGGAGGCACCGGCGGATTGCCCGCGCCGCCGAACCGGCCCTGGTTGAAGGGCAGGAACATCGTCGTGGCCCCCTCGAGCTTCGTCGTGACCGCCGCAACGTCAGGATCGACCGCGAAGTGCGCGAGGCAGCGGCCGAAAGCGAAGAGCGGCTCGCGCGGGTCGCGGTCGTTTCGATATTGCTTCCTGGCGTGCTCGATATCCTGGCCGGTGAAGTGGTTTTTGAGCTCGGCCGTGAAGATCGGCAGGCCGTTGAGAAAGAGCGCCATGTCGAGGCTGTTCTCGTTCTTCGTGCTGTACCGCAACTGCCGCGCGATAGAGAAGACGTTGGCTTCGTACAGCCGCTCAACCTCCGGGTTCAGCCCGCTCGACGGCCGGAAGTACGCCATATCGAACTGGCAGCCGGAGTCTTTCAGCCCGTGGCGCAGCACGTCGAGCGTCCCGCGTTTCGCCACCTCGGAACTGAGCCGCTTGAGGAAGCGCGGCTTCACCTCCGCGCCGTGGTGCT
>JANMSA010000742.1:0-5106 GCA_031388865.1 Acidobacteriota bacterium
CACCGAGTGACGGCGCCGCGGCGTCATCCAGGTCCACGGGCGAGAGGATTGCCCCGATCGTGGCATTGAGAGTGATCGTTCCGGCAAGGGTGGTCTTCTTCAGTCTGTCGCCGAAGAGAAGGAAAGACTTCACACCTTGCAGGACGCCAGTCGCCGCATTCCGGTTCGCGGATACCACCGTCATGGTGGGGTCCGTCTTCACGACGTTCAGCGGGGTGAGCGTGATGTTCTGATGCTTGCCGGGCGTCGCCATCGCGTGGCAGGAGAGGCACTGGCGCGCATAGAGCGCCTGGCCGCGGGCGACCTTCTCCGCGTCCAGAGGGGGGAAGGCAGCCGGCCACTTCGGCGACCGGAGATCGGAAAGGCGGTCTTCCAGATCGAGAAGATTGATGCGGTTGGCGGTCGAGGGATACCAGAACTTCAGAGGAATGAGCGTCGGTTTCCTGATGTCGATCTGTGCGAAGACTCCGAGAACCTCACCAACGTTCCGCGCCAGCCGCTCGACCGCGAAAGAGTTCGGCGCAACGCCATTCCACTGCACCTTGTTGTGCCACGAGGTGTCCCACAGGAAGGGATAGCTGACCGGCGCGTTCGGGCTGCGCGTGTTGCCTGGAATCTTCAGGTCCGTGGACGTAACCCGGTTGAAGATCATGCCGAAGGCGTCGGTACGCGCTCGACCCCAGGTGGCGACGCTCGGCGTGCTGTCTTTGATGAAGCCGGTCAGGTACGTGCTGTACGTCTTCAACTGTGCATACAAGCCAGCCCGTGCGGCGAGGGTATCGCCTGAGCCGAGGACCGCGCCGGAGAAGCGGAGAAACTTCGTACCGGTCACGCCACTCTTTGCCGTCGCCGAGACCGACGTCGCCAGGTCGGCGAGGAACGTGTAGAGGTCTGCGTCGGTCGGACCGCCATCGATGCGATACGCCGCACCGCCATACTCGAGTTGCGCGGTGTGGCAGGCAGCACAGGTGATCCCGAGGTGGGTGCCGTCGCGGACGAGGCCGACGGGGAGGGCGTCGGGATTGCCGCTGCTCGCGCCATTGGCGAGGAACCCAAAGCGAGTGAGGGTCGTCGCCCAACGCGTTTCGTCGTCCGCCACCTCGAGCGCCAGCGCCCATGAATACGGGACGAGCTTCGATCCCTGAGGCGTCGTGTAAAACCACTGCCGGTCCTCCTCGGACCAGTTCTGGCTCAGATAGACGGGATCCGCCGCGGATGCGCAGACCGCGAGCATGCACACGAAGAGCAGATAGATTGTTCTCATACACGGGAGTGTAGCGTGCCCGGCAATTCCCTACCTGAATCGGGCGAGCGGCGAGTACGATCGTCCGCGTGGGGCTCAGACGGATCGCCGGCGTCGCGAGCATGGCCGTTGCGCTGGCGGCGATCGTCCACATGTGGACGATGTTCCCTCAGACCGTCGACGAGCCGGCGCACGTCGCGGCAGGCGTCGAATGGCTGGATACCGGCCGCTACACGCTCGACCCGCAACATCCACCGCTCGCCCGCATTCTCATCGGAATCGGGCCGAGGTTGCGCGGCGCAGACTACGTAGCCAGGCAGAACTGGATGGTGGCCGGGAACGCCATCCTCTATGGAAACGGGGACTATCTCGCCACACTCGCCAGTGCGCGAGCCGGCACGCTCCCCTTCTTTCTTCTCACCTGCGCGATCGTCTACGCCTGGACGCATAAGCTGTACGGGAAGCATGCCGCGCTGGCGGCGCTCGTGCTCTTCGCGACGCAGCCAACCGTGGTCGCACATGCTGCTCTGGCGACGACGGACATGGCCGCAGCGGCGACCGTCCTCGCCGCGCTCTATGCGTTCCACTGCTGGCTCGAGGACCCGTCGCGCCGCCACGCCGCTCTCCTCGGACTGGCCATCGGCGTTGCGGTGGCCTCGAAGTTCTCGGCGATCGCGTTCCTTCCCGCCGCCTTCGCGGCGACGCTGGTCGTCGTCCGTCCGAAGAAGGCAAGCGGCTCCGCAGTCCTGGCTGTGGCGGTTGCAGCGTTGACTCTGGCCGCCGTGTACCGAATGCAACCCGGTCTGTTCGCGGGCATCGCGGAATTGCGGGCGCACAATCGCGGCGGACATCCGGCGTACCTCTTCGGCGAGGTGCGCAGCGATGGCTGGTGGACTTACTTTCCCGTCGCCATCTGGTTCAAGTCGACGCTCGCTCTGCTCGGCGCGTTCGCGTTCGGTGCATTCCTGCTGGTGCGCAAGCGATCCGCATCGCTGGTCCCGCTGGTCGCAATCGCCTCCATTCTGGTCGTGGCCATGCTCAGCCGGATCAGCATCGGCGTGCGGCACGTGCTCCCGCTCTACCCCCTGCTGGCAATGGTCGCGGCGTACGGCGTCGTGAACGTGCGCAGACCTCTGCAGATCGCGTTGATCACCGCACAGCTGGCGGCATTCGCCCTTGCCCACCCGGATCATCTCGCCTACTTCAACCTCACGGCGGGCCGCGAACCGTCGCGCATCCTGCTCGACAGCAATCTCGACTGGGGTCAGGACTTGCTGCGCCTCGAAGAAGCGACCGCGCGGTGGCGCATCGACACGCTTCACATCGCGCTGTTCACGAGCGCGGACCTGACCAGACACCGGCTGCCGCAGTTGCAGTCGTTGCCGCCATCCGCACCCGTGCGGGGCTGGGTGGCCATCAGCGAGATGCAGCTGAAAATGCGCCCCGGCTACGAGTGGCTCAACACGCATCTGCCCGTGGAGCGGGTCGGAAAATCGATTCTGCTCTATCGGATCCAGTGACGGTGGTTGCTGGTTGCTGGTCAACTGGTGCTGGTTGCTGGTTGCTGGTTGCTGGTTGCTGGGGGGAATTCTGCCATCGACAAGGCCGGCATGCATATCGGCTGTCATCCTGAATCGCCGAAGCCGGAATCATCGGCGGAGGACGATGAAGGATCCTCTGCCGATAGCACGGGCATCGCTCACCGCGGGGGATCCTTCGCCGTCTACGCGGCTCAGGATGACAGCGTGGTCGCGCCGTCACCGACATCGGCAGTAACCAGCAACCAATGACCAGCAACACGTGCTTCAGTGCGTATGCGCGTGATCATGATCATGATCATGATCATGATCGTGGCCATGCGTGTGGCCGGCTGAACCTGACTCGACCTGCTCGACGACCTGGCGCGCCAGCTCGCGGAAAGCGGTTGCTGCAGGCGAATCGGGATCCGTGGTGACGATCGGCTCACCGCTATCGCCGCCTACCACGACTTTGGGGTCGATCGGGACTTCCCCGAGGAAGGGGACACCCAGCATTTCGGCCGTCTTCCTGCCGCCGCCGTGACCGAAGATCTCCTCCCGTTCTCCGCAATGCCGGCAGATGAAGTAGCTCATGTTCTCGACGATGCCGAGCACGGGCACGTTCACCTTCCGGAACATCGCCAGGCCCTTGCGCGCATCGATGAGGGCTACGTCCTGCGGCGTCGTCACGACCACTGCGCCGGTCAGGCCCGCCTTCTGGGTGAGCGTGAGCTGCGCGTCGCCGGTCCCGGGCGGAAGGTCGATGATCATGAAATCGAGCTCGCCCCACTTCACGTCCGTGAGGAACTGGTCGATGGCTTTCATGACCATGGGACCGCGCCAGATCACGGGCGTGTCCGGTTCCGTGATCAGACCGAGGGACATCGTCTTGATGCCGTGACGCTCCATCGGGATGATCTTCTCGTCGTTTTCATCGATCTGCGGACGCCCCTGGATCCCCAGCATCATCTGCTGGGAAGGGCCGTAGATGTCAGCGTCGAGCAGACCGACCTTGTAGCCGAGTGCGCGCAGGGAGAGGGCCAGGTTCGTGGAGACCGTCGACTTGCCGACCCCCCCTTTTCCGGAGGCCACTGCGATCCGGTATTTCACGCCCGCCAGTGCACTGGGGCCGGCCGGCATCGTTCCGGAGACTTGTCCGCCGCCCGTCTTGGGTGCGATCTCGAGGTTGACCTTCACCTCGCTGACCCCTTCCATCGCCTTGACGGCGGCGTACGCATCGCGCGCGATCTGCTCGCCGGTGGCAGGATTCTCGGTCTGAAAATGAATGGTGAAGGAGACATCGCCCGCGTCGACCTTCACGTCCCGGACGAATCCGAAAGATACGATGTCGCGCGACAGGCCCGGGAATCGAACCTTCTTCAGCGCCTCAAGTACTTGTTCCTGCGTCGGCATTGCCTCTCTCCTCTTGAAACCATCGGTCATACGACTCGCGGATGATCGGAATGGCTTCGTCGGAAGAGCCGACGACCTTGATCACGTCGAAGTCGGGTGGGCTCACCAGGCCACGCTCCACCATGGTGGCGCGCATCCAGTCGATCAGCCCGGGCCACATTGTACCGACCAGGATCAGCGGATGCTGCTTCATGTGCTTGACCTGCAGGAGCTGCCAGACCATGAAGAGCTCGAGTGCGGTGCCGATCCCTCCGGGCATGACGATGAAGGCGGAGGAGAGGCGGATGAAGTGATGGAGCCGGCTGAAGAAGGTGCGGTGACGGAACACTTTGTCGACGAATGGATTCGCGCTCTCTTCGCTGGGCAGATGGATGGCCAGCCCGTAGGAGCGGGACTTGCTTTCGCTCTGCCCCTCCCGCGCCCCGGCGTTCGCTGCTTCCATCAGTCCCGGACCGCCACCCGTGACGATATCCACACCCATCCGCGCCAGCTCGCTGCTGAGCTTCTTCACCTCTTCGTAGATGGGATCGCCACGGCGAATGCGCGAGCTGCCGAAGATCGACACGCGGTAATGCTCGACGCGCTCCGGCTGGATCTGGTCGAGGTCGTTGATGGTCTCCCACAGCTGGTAAATGGCCTTGTCCAGGACGTGCGTGGGGTCCACAGCAGCCGGCAGCTTCTTCGCCGCCTGCGCCTCGCGGAGCTCCTCGAGCTGAGGAGTCGTGGTGGTCGGTTTGCGTGGTTCAGACATGCAGTCGGGATCGCCAGCGAGGGGAATGCCATGACGGGTTGGCGGTTGGCGGTTGGCGGTTGGCGAAGGACCACCATCCGCCCCGAGCTCCCGCCAACCGCCAACCGGCAACCGGCAACGTCATTTTGTGGTGATCCACACTTCTTTCGAGAACTCCCTGAGCCGGGGCTCCGCGGCGCGGG
>JANMSA010000124.1:0-2242 GCA_031388865.1 Acidobacteriota bacterium
CACATTCCACTGCGCCTTCGGCTGAAGCTCGCAGCTCTCAGCTCACAGCGCGCAGGAGCCCGGTGGCGGGTCCCAACGGCGCCGCGAGCGTCAGCTTCGGCCTCCTGAGAGCTGCGAGCTGCGAGCTGCGAGCTGAAATCAGTCCCGTTTCGAGATCACCTGATCCACCAGTCCATACTCTTTGGCTTCCTTGGCCGCCAGGATGTAGTCGCGGTCGGTGTCGCGTTCGATGCGCTCGATCGGCTGGCCGGTGGAATCCGCGAGGATCTCGTTCAGACGGTGACGCATGCGCAGGATGTCCTTGGCGTGGATGTCGATGTCCGAAGCCTGGCCGGCGAGGCCCTGCAGCCATGGCTGGTGAATCAGGACGCGCGAGTTTGGAAGGGCATATCGCTTCCCTTTCGTCCCCGCGGCGAGCAGCACCGCCGCGAACGACGCGCACTGCCCGATGCAGATCGTGGCGATGTCAGGTTTCACGTACTTCATGGTGTCGTAGATCGCGAAGCCGGCCGTGATCGACCCCCCCGGTGAGTTGATGTAGATGGAGATGTCCTTCTCCGGGTTCTCGGCCTCGAGGAAGAGGAGCTGAGCGATCACCAGATTGGCGAGGTTGTCGTCGATCGGCTGCCCGAGGAAGATGACGTTGTCTTTGAGAAGACGCGAGTAGATGTCGTAGGCGCGCTCGCCTCGCGACGTTTGCTCCACGACCATTGGGATCAGCATTCACTCTCCTTGAGCGCGCATTCTATGCGCCGTTGTCAGTTGTCGGTTGTCGGTTGTCTGCGACTCACGGAGCGACGGCCCAGGCTCGGTGACTAACGTCCAAGCGTCAAGGTGCAGAGAACTGACACCCGACAACCGATAACGGAGAGATTTACTCCCGGACCGGGCCGAGGCGTCGTCGTTCCCAATCCGCTTCTGGCGCGGAGTCCAGGACCACTGACAACCGACAACCGACAACACGCTCTACTCCCGCGTCTTCGCCTCGCGCAGCACGAGCTCCAGCGCGCGGTCCTGAGCGAGCGACGACCGCAGTGCCTCGTATCCTCCCTCGTGCTTGAGGTGGTGCTTCACGTCGGCGAAGTCGCGGTCCTGCTCGCGGGCCGCGCGGCGGATCTCGGCGTCTATTTCGACATCGGTCACCTGGATCGCTTCCTTCCTGGCGATGGCCTCGAGGATCAGCGAACGTTTCACGCGCTTGACGGCTTCGGGACGGAACTCCTCACCGACTTTGCGCCAGTCCAGCTCGGCCTTCTCCAGGTCCACGCCCTGCGAGGCGAGATAGCGCGCGTAGTTGTTGAGCGACTTTCCGAGCTCGTCCTCGACCAGCGTCTCCGGCACCTCGAGCTCGTGGGCAGCCAGAAGCTGCTCCCCGACCTGAGTACGCTTGAACCGCAGCGCCTCCGCCTCGCGATGCTTGCGAATGTCTGCCTCCACGGTCTCGCGCATCTGCGTGACCGTCTCCCAACCGCCCACCGACAGCGCGAACTCGTCGGAAACCTCAGGCTTCTCCTGCACGCGAATCTCTTTCAGCGTGACGTCGTGGTGGATGGTCTTGCCTCGCCACGCTTCCTGATTCGCGTCGTCTCCGTACTCCTTGTCGAACGAGGCGACATCGCCGGCTTTCTTCCCTCGCAGCGTGTCATGCAACTCCGGCAGGGGCGAGTCCTCGCCCAGCTTGAAGTGGCCGGAATCGGTTTTCGTCTCGAAGCCCTCGCCGCTGGAAGCGATGTCGATCACGGCGAAATCGCCGTCGTCGAGTCCGCGCTCCGTTTCCACCCGGTAGTGACTGGCCTGATCGCGCAGCCGCTCGATCATCGCGTCGACATCCGTCTCGCTGATCTCGATCTTCGGATCCTCGACTTCGAGGCCACGGTACTCCCGCAGCTCGATGGGCGGTTTGACCTCGAAGCGCGCCTTGAACTTCATCGGGGCGCCGTCGATGAACGGGTCCACGTGCTCGAGGTGCGGCTCGCCGACCGGCTCGAGCCCTTTCTCCCGCACCACTTCCCGGAAGCTCTCGCCCAGAACGCGGCTCACCACCTCTTCCTGAATCTCCTTCGCGAAGCGTGTGCGCACGACGCTCGTGGGGATCTTCCCGGGGCGAAAGCCCGGCACATTGGCCTGCCGGCTGAACTCGGTGGTGACGCGACTGGCTTCCCGCGAAAGCAGCGCAGCGGGGATCTCGACTTCGACACTCTTCTGAACGGTGGACAGGTCTTCGAAATTAAGGACAGTCATT
>JANMSA010000138.1:0-4794 GCA_031388865.1 Acidobacteriota bacterium
CCCTGGTTAACTCAGTACCGCCGGCTACTACAGCAGCAACAACCACAACTGCACCCGGTATGAATCCTCCACATGGCCAGCCGGGCCACCGTTGTGATATTTCGGTTGGTGCCCCATTGAATAGTAAACCTGCACCTACCAATGCTCAACCTGTGGCAGTAAATACAACTCCACAACAACCGCAGGTTGTAACTACAACCCCGGTTCCTACTCAAACTAAAACAGCACCGGGTATGAACCCTCCACATGGAGAACCTAACCACCGTTGTGATATTGCTGTGGGTGCTCCATTAGATAGTAAGCCGGTTACACCAAGTGTAACAACATCTCCAGCTCCATTAATTAAGCCGTCAAAACCTGACAGCTCCAAAAAATAAAATTATCCCGTTTACAACAACGGAACTATTACTATATTAAAAAGAATAAAACCAAAGCAAGATCGCTTTGGTTTTATTCTTATAACAGCTTTTTGGGGAGAATAAATTATAAAATAAAATCATCTGAGCTCTGTCTGATACACGTTGCCTTCGAGCCCGGGGGAGCGGAGCGGAGTGCCGAAAAGAGAGCTTGCCCGTCTGCTGGATGGACGCGCGCTGAAGGTTACCCAGTGGCGCGTGCGTTGGAACGGGTACGTCGGGAGCGCCACGCGGCGCCGGTCGTACGGTGCGTCGAATCCACGCCAGTCGATGTCGAATCCGCTCCGATAGAGATGACCGAGCGTGTCGAGCATCTGCGTCCAGTCGTCCTTCCCCTTCCGGAGCGAGGCGAACCACGACCCGGACCCGTCGAGTGTGCGGCGGCCCGGGGCGATCAGTGTCGCCGAAGGGCCGATCACGAGAAAATGCGTGAAGCCGTTGCGCGCCAGCGTACGGACGCCGTCCGTGAAGTGAACCGTGCCTCGCGCGTGCGTGGCCCAGTAGTTCGGATCGGAAAGCAGCGACGCGGCTGCGTAGTCACCTGTGACATTCGACACGAGCGGAACCGACGGCGCAGCGAAGTGCAGCTTCGACGCTGCGTCGCGCAATTCCTGCAGCATCGGCTCGATCAGAGGCGAATGAAACGCATGGGAGGTCCGAAGCACCCGATGCGTCAGCCCGGCGCTTTCCATCGCCGCCATGACCGACTGCATGGCGTCGCGCTGGCCGGAGATCACCGTCTCATTCGGTGCGTTGACTGCGGCGATGCTGATGTGCTCCCGATGGCTCTCGATGAGGCGTGCCACCGCAGATTCCGATGCGGCAACGGCCACCATCAAGCCCGCTCCGGACGGAAGCGCCTGCATCAACCGCGCTCTTTCGATGAGCAGTTCCAGTGCGTCCTCGGGTGTGAGAACGCCCGCAACGGCCGCCGCGACGTATTCACCGACGCTGTGGCCGAGCACCGCTTCCGGCTCGACGCCCCACGACCGCCAGAGCTCAGCGAGCGCGAACTCAATCGCGAAAAGTGCTGGTTGTGTATACGCGGTCTGGTCGAGCAACCCGGCACCGTCGGTCTGAAAAATGACGGACCGCAGCGGTGTCTCGAGCTTCTCGTTCCAGGTCACCGCACAGCGGTCGATCGCGTCGCGGAAAACGGGATGTGTTTCGTACAGTTCAGAAGCCATCCCGCCGTACTGCGATCCCTGACCGGAGAAGAGGAACGCGAGCTTGCCCTTCCCGGCTGCCCCGGGGGATACCGCCGTCGCACGAAGCGCGGCGCTCAGCTCTTCTGGCGTCCGACCGATGATCGCGATCCGCTTTGCGTGATGCGGCCGGCCCGTATTCGCGGTGTAGCAGATGTCCGCAAGCGGATCGGAGCTGGTAGTGAGGTGGTCCGCGAAGCTGGCCGCGAGTTGCTGCAGCGCCGGCTCCGTTGCCGCTGAAAGCGCGAGCAGGTGGAGCGGCCGCCGGGGCGTACCGGTCCGCTGCGGCGCAACAGGGGGCGCCTCCTCTACGATGACGTGAGCGTTGGTCCCACTGATGCCGAACGAGCTCACGCCGGCGATGCGTGGGGCACCATGGCCTGGCCATTCCAAAAGTTCGGAAGGGACGACCGCCGGCAGCGTCTTCCAGTCGATGTACGGATTCGGTTCGGTGAGATGAAGATGCCGCGGCAGCTGGCGGTGCTGCATCGACAGGATGATCTTCATCAGGCCGAGCGTGCCCGCTGCTGCCTCGAGGTGACCGAAGTTGGTCTTCGCCGATCCCAGGAAGAAAGGACGGTCACGGGCTTCGCCGAGTACGGCGCGCAGTGCGTTGACCTCGATCGGATCGCCGAGCGGGGTGCCGGTGCCATGCGCCTCCACGCAACTCACCTGGCGCGGCTCGATCCGCGCGCCGGCGAGTGCCTGACGCATCACCGCTTCCTGCGCAGGGCCATTCGGCGCGGTGAGGCCGCCGCTCCTGCCGTCATGGTTCACGGCACTTCCGCGGATCAGGGCCAGGATCTGATCGCCGTCGCGGGTAGCATCGCTGAGGCGCTTCAACACGACGACTGTAGAACCTTCGCCGCGCACAAACCCATCGGCGGCCGCATCGAACGTACGACAGCGCCCCGTCACCGCGAGAGCGCGCATCCGGGCCAGGCAGATGGTCGGCTCCGGCGTGAGCATGAGGTTCACGCCTCCGGCCAAAGCCATGTCCGACTCACCGAGCCTGAGGCTCTGACAGGCGAGATGCACCGCCACGAGCGAGGAGGAGCAGGCCGTGTCCAGCGACAGCGCAGGACCGTGCAGACCGAGGAGATACGCGATGCGTCCTGCGGCAATGCTGGAGGCGTTGCCTGTACCTGAATACGTGCTGATGTCTGCGTAGTCGCCGTGCCTTGTCAGGAGCTGCGAGTAGTCATACGTGCTGATGCCGGCGAACACTCCTGTGCGTGCAGGGCGGTTGCTGTCGGATGCGTATCCCGCTCGCTCCAGAGCTTCCCATGCGACTTCCAGCAGCAGCCTCTGTTGGGGATCCATGGCCGCTGCTTCCCGTGGGGCGATCCCGAAGAAGGCCGCGTCGAACTCGTCGACGGGCCCGGTCAGGAAAGCGCCGGCTTTCGAATACATCCTGCCGGGAGCATCGGGATCAGGATCGTAAAACTCGTCTGCGTCCCATCGCGCGGCAGGCACCTCGGTGACCGCATCCACGCCGTCGCGGAGAATCTCCCAGAGACGTTCCGGCGTATTGGCACCACCGGGAAGGCGGCAGGCCATGCCGATGACCGCGATCGGCTCACTCTTCTCGCGCTCGATCCTGTCGAGCTTCGCCTGCATCTGCTCGAGGGCGAGGAGCGCCCGTTTCACAGCGCTGAGGGGTGCAGTGGCGGTGTCGCTCATCTTGCTCGTTCACG
The DNA here is from genome assembly GCA_031388865.1 of Acidobacteriota bacterium. Classification (GTDB taxonomy): domain Bacteria; phylum Acidobacteriota; class Thermoanaerobaculia; order Gp7-AA8; family Gp7-AA8; genus QHVT01. The sequence goes on from JANMSA010000138.1 coordinate 3,319, forward strand.
TCCAGCCGCCGGACAAAGACGAGCCGGGACAGCAGCACCTGGGAGATGCGCGTAGTTTAGCGGCAAATGCTCACTGGGTTCGAAGCGTTTTCTACGCGGAGCGTCGGTTGTCGGTTCTCTGAGAGGCGTCCCCCGAAGCTGCTGCCCGGCAGACAACCCACCACCGATAACCGACAACAGCCGCGAAGACGGCGAGCCGGGCCACCGCATTCTGCGCGTGGCGCGCTGTTGTACGCTGTCTCGAAATGATCGAAGTGCGAACGTTCGACGGCGATCCGCGCGAAGCGGCAGCGTTCACCACCTCGGTCTGGAAGCAGGCCTACGGCGGCCATCACCCCATCCCTGCCTGGGATGAGCGCTACTACGAGTGGCAGCTCTTTGCCCGCGGAGAATCCAACCGGCCACTCGCAGTCGCCGCGTATGACGCCGGAAAACTCGTGGGCACCTTCTTCGCCGAACCGTTCGGCTTCTCATTCGACGGTCGCGACCTCGAAGGGTCGATGTCGAGCTGGCTGACGGTCGATCCAGGCACGAGGGGAAAGGGGATCGGCCGCAAGCTCGCGGACGAACTGCGGCGACGCCACCGCGAACAGGAGCTCGCGTTTTCCATCGGCTTCGCTGTCACCGGCACGCTTGGACCCGGGTTCTGGACCTCGATGCCCGACACGATCGTATTCGGCAAGGTTGGACATTGGGCACGCGTGCTCGACCGGCACGCGGTGAGCGCCTGGCTGACGCCAGGCGTCGAGAGGGTCGCCGCCAGAGTCTTCGGAAAGCTGGTGGGCGCCTCGCCACCGAAGCCTGGGAGGTCGAACGTGCGACCGTTCCGCGCTGAAGACATCGGTCGTTGCCTCGAACTTGTGCAGACGCTTGCCGCGCGGGCCGAAGTGGCGCTGCGATGGACCGAACAGAGACTCCATCACCAGCTCGACTACCGCGGCACACCGCAGACGCTGGTCCTCGAGCGCGACGGTGTGGTGCAGGGCTTCATCAACTATTACTCGATGGACTTTCTGCTGCGCACCACCATCCGTATCGCGCAGGTCGATCTCTTCGCGTGCACCGAGCTCTCGGGCGATGAACAGCGCGACCTCGTCCGAACAGCGCTGCACCGCATGAAATCCGACGGCGTTCACCTGGTCCTGGTGCCGCGCGGCGCAGGCGTACCCCCCGGAGCCATGCTGCACAACCGTTTCGTTCCCCTGCCCGCCGATATGGCAGTTACGTGCGTCCTTCCGGATCGCACGATTCCCCGCCGAAAATTCACTCGCTACCATCTCATCCTGCGATGACGCTTGTCTCAGGTGCTGTCATCCCGAGCGTGAGTTGAGGGACCTGGGCGGGAGGGGCATCAAGAGCTCATGCCTGTTGCCCCGCCCGCCCCGGTCCCACGACACGACGCGCGGGTTGACAGCGTGTGTTTTCAAAAGACACACGTTAGCCCGATGAACGTTTTATTCCGCGGGGGCTCCAAGG
>JANMSA010000750.1:0-4427 GCA_031388865.1 Acidobacteriota bacterium
CAGTATCTGCTCGGCTACATCGCCCTGGAGGCCGGGGAGTACGACACTGCCATCGCCGAGTTGGAGAAGGGGAATCTTGCGGACAGCTTCGTCCTCGGGCTGATCGCGAGGGCCTACGAGAAGAAGGGGGACGCCGCGAAAGCCACGGAGTACTACCGAAAGGTGATGGCCGCGCCGGCCCACAGCATCAATACGGCCTTCTCGCAGCAGTGGGCCCGGAAGTACCTCACGCCGAAACCATAAGCCCGCCGCGGGGTCATCCCCCACACGCCACGTCAGCGACCCGCGAGCCGTCGCCCCGGATGTGGGGCGGGGCTGATGAAAGCGACGAGCTGTCTCGGACGCCGCCTGTTCGTTACGGGATCATGTGTTTGGTGCCGGAGGACGGGGTCGAACCGTCACGGGGAGTGAACCCCACGGGATTTTGAGTCCCGCGCGTCTGCCAGTTTCACCACTCCGGCCCGGAGCGAATGCGCTAGTTTACGCCAGTTTCCGCGACTTCCGGCCTGGCCCGGACTTCGGTGTGAAAACCTTTGTGAAAATCTTGAACGGGAGGACCTTGCCGTGCGCCGCGTGCAGAGCGTCGAACGCGTCGTCGAGCGCTGACGTCCTGGCGCGGAGGTAAGTGTCGGTCATCGTCACCGACGCGTGCCCGAGGGCATCGCGTACCTCGTGGACCGGACGACCCAGTTCCACCATCCGCGACCCCGCCTCGCCCCGGAGATCATGGAAGTGCAGCCCCTTCACCCCGGCGCCCTCGCACGTGGCGCGCCACAGTTCGCCGAACCGCTTCCCACGGGCGCAGTGTACCGCTACTCAGGTTTCCCGCGGTTCGCTCAGCTCACCTCGAGGAGTTCGGCCAGGAGAGCGTCGACATACCGCTTGAGCGAGCGCACCTCCTTGCCTGTCGTCGCGACGTGCGTCGACACCGCACCCCGTTGGTACGTCGATCGGGCCAAGGTGGCCACCGCCTCGTCGATCGCATCGAGCGACCCTTCTGCCGTCCCGACCCCTGCGCTCCCGGTTCGCCGCGCACGGAGGATAAACCTGACCTTCTGCTTCTGCGTAGGCCTGGTCTGCTCATCAACCAGCTGAAAACCCTGGGCGCCCATCACCTTATCGTCAGGCGCGAGTTGATCGATGACGTCGCGTAACACCTCACGGAGTTCGGCCGCGGTACCTCGCCACGAAACGCGACCACCGTGTGCCAGGTCTCGGAGCACCTGTTCGTATGAGGCAGCCCCGCCGGGAATCATGGCGGCCAGAGTGTCGAGAATGTTCTGCTCCGTTGCGGACAGGACCACGCGAGGCGTGCCCTTCGCCTTCATCAGGTCAACGCTGGCCTCACGGAGGTAGGGTCGCAGTTCATTGAGCTGCCCTATGTACGCCTGCTTTTCGCGTTGCGCTTCGGCCAGCTGAAGGACCGACTGTACGACGAAGTCGATCTCTTCGACGAGTCCTGCGCGATTCTGAATCGCTAACAACTCGGGCCGGACGAGCTCAAAATAAGATTTGGCGATAGCGCGGGCCATCGGCTGGACGACACCGCTTGGGATCTGTTTCGATCGCCCTCGGGTCACCGCGCTCGTTAACGCAGCCAGTTCGACGCTGATCTCGTCGAGAGCCGTAAGTGCGTCGGCCATCGCGTAATGGATCGGCCGAACCTCTACGCCTTGCGAGCTGTCTTGCGGGAGCCCGACTTCGGCTTGCTAGGCGTTCGCTGCCGTGTGCGGGCTCGGCGCTTCGGGCCGTCGGCTCCCCTGGGGAGTCCATGAACAACGAGGTTGTATCCAACGGCGTTCAACCTGTACTGCCCATCACCGGCGGGTTCGAAGTAGCCCGCCGCCGCCGCGTTCGGCAACGCAGACCGCGGTGCTCTTGGTAGCTTGAACCCGGCCTGTTTGAAGTATCTAGAGATATCTGCGGTGTTGATCGTGTCCTTGCGTTCCGACGGCTCCGCCACCTCGGTCAGGTAAAAGGCGACGAGCGCCGCCATCTGATTCGCGGAATTTGGCTGCTTCTCCTCCTTCAGATCGCGAATGCTCGTCCTACTGCCGCGTGGCATCTCGGCGGGTCCCTCTACGGGAACATGCGCCGAGATCGCGCCGCGCACCGCCGGGGGACGATTCGAGACGATGCTCAACCGGCTGAAGACGTAGTCCAGCACTCGCTGGATCGATTCTCCGTCCAAGCCCTCGAGGGCAGTCATAATGACGCCCAGGGCAGCTAGTTCGCGATCCGCAGCACTCCGCTTAGCCATGCATCAAACTCCGACAGTCTGTTTTCAGCCATCCAACCGCGGACCGAGCGTCCGGCCGAAGATCCCGAGCAGCCTGTCTTCCCAGCCGCCGTTCCCGTACGTGAACGCATACCGCGGGATCTGTTCCAGGTCCTGAGCGTCCAGCTCCAGTCGGCCGGATGCGCGATCGACCTTCCGCTGTAGCCGTGTGAGGAGTCCCTGCCATCCGCCGTCCTGACCAGTCGAGGGATCTTGACGATCGAGAATCAGAATTTCCGGTGGCGTCAGATGGACCGTCCGCATCGTCAGAGCATACCCGCGATTCGCGGCGGGCGCCGGATGGATCAATGAAAACCGATGGTCGGAGTACACTTTCCACTGTCCACGAAGGTTTTACGAGCGCGCCTGAGAGCACGGCGCAGGGAGGCCGTATGGAGCGCAAATCGCACTGGCAGCGCGTCTACACCACGAAGGAAACGGATGCCGTGAGCTGGTTCCAGCCAGAGCCAACCATCTCCGCAAGACTGCTGGAGGCGGCGGGCCTCGCCCCGGAAACTTGAGTGCTGGATGTTGGGGGCGGGGATTCCCGCCTCGTGGACTACTTGCTGGCGCAATCAGTGTCGTGCGTGTACGTTCTCGACATCTCCCCAGCTGCGCTCACTCGCGCCCAGGATCGTCTGGGCTCCAGGCGCCACGAGGTAACGTGGATCGAAGCCGACGTGACCAGCGACTGGCCCGTTCCGTCAGTGGACATTTGGCACGATCGGGCTGTCTTCCATTTTCTGACGACAGCGGAGGATCGCGGGCGATACAAGGCGCGCCTGCAACAAGCGCTGCGCGCCAGCGGTACAGCCGTCATCGCCACCTTCGCGCTCGACGGCCCGGAGAAGTGCAGCGGCCTCCCCGTGGCGCGCTATTCGCCAGAGAGCCTTGCCGCCGAACTCGGGAGCGAGTTCCGGCTCGTAGACGCGGTTCGGCAAGAGCACCGCACACCGTCCGGCGCAGTTCAGTCGTTCGTTTATAGTCGCTTCACTCGCATGCCTGCACAGGCTCCAATCCTGACCGTAAAGGATTCCGAAGCCCCGTCCGTCTTCTCGCCCTTGACGGTACTGACCGAGGCCAAGCGCCAAAAGCACCTCTCGGCCCTCCGGGTTCCGCCGGTGTGCGTTTTAGACCCCGACGGGGACATCGTACGGTGGTTGAAGCGAACTGGCCGGGGAACACCGAGCGTGACCTGGGCTTGCTACCACAGCGAACTGTACGAGTTCGATCTCGCGGGAACGCGGGTCGGTATTGTTGGCTGCGCTGTCGGTGCGCCTTACGCCGTCCTCGTGGCCGAACAAATGTTCGCGTGCGGCTGCGAGCTACTGGTTAGCGTGACGTCTTCGGGACAGATTGCAAAGGTAGCCGATCCGCCGTACTTCGTGCTCGTGACCCGTGCCCTCAGGGACGAGGGAACCAGCTACCACTACCAGCCTGTCGAACGATTTGCTGCGGCCAACAGTGCCCTGTTGGATTGCGCAAGAGCAGCACTGCGGAGCGCTGGTGTGCCGGTGTTGGAGGGTGCAAGCTGGACTACCGACGCGCCATTCCGGGAAACGGCGCGAGCGGTCGCCGAGGCTGAACGCGAGGGGATCCTGGCGGTCGAGATGGAGTCGGCCGCTCTGTATGCATTCGCGGCGGCAAGAGGCAAGGCGGTGCTGTGCTTCGCGCACGTGACCAACACGATGGGACAGAGCGACCGCGAGTTTGAGAAGGGTCACGAGGAAGGTGTCACCGAATCGCTCCGCGTTATCGGCGCGGTGGTCAACGTCCGGCAGGCGGTAGCTGGCTGACCTTCCCCGTCATGTGAAAAAGATGTGAAAAACCCGGTCGCAAACGGCGGCGCAGGGACCCGCCACATTCCGCAGGTCCTAGCGTTTGAGCCCGATATGTACGACGTAGTGATCACTTCGGATCGGGTGTGAATAGGGCCGGGGTGGAATTTGAGTCCCGCGCGTCTGCCAGTTTCACCACTCCGGCCAGGAGAGCGACCAGTATAGCAAGGGCGGCTGAGTCATCAGCCTGTTACCTGGGCGGCAGGTCGCTGCTCCAGGTCGTGTACTCGAAGCGCCAGTTCCCGGCCAGGTTTTTCAGGATGAACAGGTACTTGCCCCGATCGCGCCCGGCGCCGATGGTCATCGTGTAG
>JANMSA010000181.1:0-1940 GCA_031388865.1 Acidobacteriota bacterium
CCGCGCGGACCTCGAAGGAAAAGCGTCCGCAAATCTCTATGATGTCGTCTCCTCACTGCGCTCCCCCTGGCTGCGTGGCCCCGCCGCGGCCAGGGGGAGCATGAGTATCATTGACAAAGGGGCCGCCCCTACCCCCACCCTCATGGGAACTCCAGACGACAAGGCGAGAACGGGCGTGGGCGCGGGCGGCGCTCCGAATACAGAGGTCTATGTTGACGGGCGGAGGTTCGGGGCGCTCACGTCTCTTCGGAACCTCACGGCTGAATCAGCTGAGAAGCTCTGCTACTTCCCGCTCAACCGGGCACAGAACCGGTTCGGGTTGAGCGTGCAGGCACCTGTCGTTGAGGTCTTCACGCGGTCGTCGTCGTACGCACAGACTGCGTGCTGAGAAGTTGCGACCGTCTCGCGCATCAGTGAACGTATTTTCAGCCACTCTGATTTTCTCCATTCTGGTCGCGTGCGCTCCGGCCATCACGGCTCGCGGTGGGAATCAGTACATCATTTCGCGCGGTGAGCTGGCGACACGGCCAGCGGCCAACGTTCTGGACGTCGTAGCGGCGATCCGGCCATCGTGGCTGAATGACCCGCTGGCGGGATCGGGAGTTGGCGGAACGGGCTCGTCGTCGCCCGAAGCTTACGTCGACGGCCGCCGGCTCGGCCCACTCGCAGCGCTTCGATCAATGGCGGCCGGCGAAGCGGAGAAGGTCTGCTATTTTCGCCCGACCCACGCGCAAAATCGTTTCGGCTTGACGGCGCAACGAGCCGTCGTCGAGGTTTTCACGCGCGGAACTGACTATGCACGGCGCGAATGCTGATAAGCTTGTCGAATTCGGAGGTATAAATGCCACGCAATCGTTCGCGGTTTTTGGTGCTTCCAGTCCTGGCACTGGTGCTGGGAGTCTCTGGCTGCAATGTCACCGAGACTTACCCTGTCGGCAGCCTTTCAGCCGAGGTGCTAAATGACAACAGCGTCGGCGTTCAGGGAGTCCGTCTCGATCTCTACAAAGTCGAGGGAGCGGTATCGACTCACTGGAGGCAAGCTGTCACCGGGGAAGATGGAATCGGTGTCTTTGGGGCGGCTGATGGCGGAGTGGCCGCGGGCATTTATTACATCCGCGTGACAACGACGCCGACAATGGAGCTGGCTCCCGGCGAGTCCAATGATCGGCCGGTCGTGCTTGGCGAAGGAGATGAGATCAGGGTCACTTTCAGGGTGATACCGCGAGCCCCACCGCCGGAGTGATTTACCCCGTTCGTCGGCGCGCCCCGACACCGCAGGTAGGAGGTTTTCCGCTTTAACGCTCATCGTTTTAGAACCGGGCTAGCCAGTCGGATTGCGTTGCGCGCGTTTCATCGCGCGCGCGGCCGATTTCACCGCTTCAAGCTGGCTGACCCCCAAGCGATTCGCGAAACTCTGTTAGCTGATTCCGAGGTCAGCAGAGCGATACGCGCGCATGCGGAGGAGACCGGCGCTTCCATTGCCGACACTCGCGCACGGGCGGAGCGCTATCTCACCGAGATCGTGCCTTTCTTCAACATCCTCACGTACTACAAGGTCGGCCTGACGGTGAGCCGACTCCTGCTCGGGCTGTTCTACAAGGTGTCAGCCGAACAAGCGACAGACGACCATGCGGATCTGCCGCGCGACTCGATAGTGATCTATTTGATGAATCACCGCTCGAACGCGGACTACGTGCTGGTCGGCTATGTCCTCTCGGGGCGCGTCGCCATCTCGTATGCAGTGGGTGAGTGGGCGCGCATCTTTCCGCTCGAGTACATCTTCAAGAGCTTCGGTGCGTACTTTATTCGCCGCAAATACCGCGAGCGGCTCTATCAAACGGTGCTCGAACGGTACGTCCAGCTCATCACGCGCAACGGTGTGACGCAGGGAATTTTTCTCGAGGGCGGACTGAGCCGCGACGGAAAGCTGGGCAAGGCGA
>JANMSA010000186.1:0-4016 GCA_031388865.1 Acidobacteriota bacterium
CGTCACGACTCCAGATCGGCGATCTTGTTCCGCAGGGCGTACGCGACAGCCTCGGTGCGGCTGTGCAACCGCAGCTTGTCCAGGATGTTCCGGACATGAAACTTGACCGTGTTCTCGGTCAGTCCGAGGCGCTTTGCCAGCCTGCGGTTGGAGGTGACACCGTCCACCATCAGCTCGAGGACTTCCCGTTCCCGGGTCGTCAGCGAGCCGTCACCGGTCGCGTTCGCTGCTTCTGAGGACGGTGGCTTCGCAAACTCCACGAGCAGTTTACGGGCAAGCGTCGGAGTGAAGGCAGGCTCGCCATTGCTGACGCGTTCGAGGATGGGGAAAAAGTCTTCGGCTTCGAGATTCTTGAGCAGATATCCCTGCGCGCCGGCCTTGATCGCCTCGAAAAGCGAAGAATCGTCTTCGCTGGCCGTGAGGATGACCACCTTGACGTCGGGAAGCTCCGCGCTGATCAGCTTCGTGGCCGCAAGACCGTCTACCTCCGGCATGGAGAGATCCATGAGCACGAGATCAGGATTGCAGGCGCGCGCGAGATCCACGGCTTCGCGACCGTTCCTGGCCTCTCCGACCACCTCATGCCCCTGGGCTTTGAGGAGGCTCCGCAGACCATCCCGGAACAGGGAGTGGTCGTCAGCGATGAGAATGCGCACTTCTGGAGTATAGCCGCGAGCCTGTGCTCAGTCGGCCAGGGCAGCATGAGCCGGCATTGCGTACCGGACCGTTGTTCCTCCGCCCGGGACGCTGTCGATGGCAAGCGTCCCTCCGATACTCTCGGCGCGCTCTCTCATCGTCGACAATCCGAACCGGGGGAACTCTCCGCGCGTCCTGGCGTTCGGATCGAATCCAAGACCGTCGTCGGAAACGGTGACCACGAGTTGCCCGTCCCGCCTGAGCATCTCCACCCTGGCCTTCGAAGCCCGGGCATGCTTGCGCACGTTGGTGAGGGCCTCCTGAACAATCCGGACGACCTGCAACTCCACCGAATCACGCAGTCGAAGCTCGGCGTCGATGTGCAGCTCGGTGCTGACGCCGCTCTCCTTCTTCCACTGCTCGAGAAACTCAGCGAGCACCTCTCCGAGAAGTCGTTCTTTGCCTGGAAGCGTGCGCAGGCCGACGATCGCCTGGCGCACGTCGGTGTAGGCCTGACGCGCCGATCCGGCCAGCTCGCGGAGCTGCGTGCTCGCCTCTTCGGTCTTTCCGCGGCGAAGATACTCGTTCGCCGCCTGAACCTTCGTGTTGACATATCCGAGGACCTGGGCAAGGCCGTCGTGCATCTCGTGAGCGATGCGCAGACGCTCGCGCGCAGTTGCGATCTCGGCTGCCTGGGCGTGCAGATAGGCGTTGTCGATGGCGATCGCGGCCTGGACTGCGAATCGTTCCAGCGTCTCTTCATCCTCCTTGACGAAAAGGGAACCATCCGTCTTCTCGCTCAGGTAGATGTTGCCAAGGAAAGGGCTCTTGCAGGAGACTGGCACGGCCAGAAGCGATTGCATCACGGGGTGGTTCGCGGGAAATCCCATCGATTGCGGATGCGCCGACACGTCGCCAAGGCGCAGGCTCTCGCCTCCGTGCAGCACCACGCCGAGGACGCCGTGGCCCACCGGCGGGGGTCCGATGATGGCGCGCTGTTCCGGCGTGATCCCGGAGGTGATGAACTCCTTGATGTTGCCTTCACGGTCGATGACCGACAGGGCTCCGTATTTCGCACCGACCAGGTTGCGCGCCTGATCCACGACCCTGTCCAGAACCACTTCGAGTGAGAGCGCCGAAGCCACGTCCAGACCGGCTCTGTGAAGTGCCAGCAGTTCGCGATTGCGACGCTCGAGCGCATTCTGCATCTGCCGCACGAACCGGAAAATCACCGCGGAGAACACGATGATCGCCGCCACCGCCACTCCATTCAGAACCAGACGCTGCCAGGTCGAGAGTTCGCCAACTGCGAAATACTGAGCGGTCTCGATGGCCAGGATCGCGGCGATGGGTGTCGCCGTGGCAAAGAGCTTGAGCTGTTTGAGCGTCATGATCAGGGACTTGTCGCCGAGGACGTATTGTGCTGCACTGGGTCCCCCCCCTGGCAATGCCATCGTCCACGTCTCATTAAATGCATCTGCCACTTTGACTCCTTGCTGCCCCTCTGATCTCCAGCCATGCGGACATGAGTCCGGCATCTCCGCCGGCTCCGCTGTGACTGCAATACGTTCCAATATGGCGACATCGAAGAGTTCGGACGCACCCCATGCGGGTAGCTGCAGGCACGTCGCAAGGTGGGTGGCGGACCACCCCGTCGGGTGGCTCCCTGGCGCTCACGGGTGTCCGGCGCCCCTGCCGGGGCGCAAACAAAACCCTCGCACCTTCCGGTGGGATCGCGCTACGCGCTCAACCACCGGCTATTTGCCACCACACCTCCGGTGTGCAAAGCCTGTCCACCGGCTATTTGCCACCACGCCTCCGGCGTGCAAAGCCCGTGGAGTTGCGCGCGCGCCGTCGCCACGCCGAATGAACGCCGCCGTGCACGCCGGAGGCGTGATGGCGAATAGCCGGTGGTTGAAGCGCGTGGCCTCCTGCCCAACATGTAAGCTCGCAGCTCTCAGCTCTTAGCTCTTAGGAGGCCACCATCCCTCCCCGGTCGACCGGGTAAGCTCGCGAGACTCCGGTGGTGGGGCGGTGGCCTCCTGAGAGCTGCGAGCTAAGAGCTGCGAGCTAAGCGGAGTGATCAATGCGGTCTTTCCATGATCAAAGTCATGGAAAGGAGGCGGGCAAACGGTAAGCTGCTCACGATGACAGGCGGTGGCATCGGCTTCGGACGGGTCGGTAAGGAGCGGATCGTTGCGGCCGCATGGGGAGTCCTCTTCACCGGCATCCTGGCCGTGCTCATCATCCTCGGGTCGCGCAACCTCCAACACTTCGACGCCGCCCTGGTCGGCTACACGTTCGCGGTGCTGTTCGCCACCTTCGCGATCACGTACCGCTATGCAGTCTGGTTGCAGCGACCGCCGACGAAGCGTTACTGGAACCGCGGCTGGCAGCTCTTCTTCAGTCCTCAATACCTCCCGCGCAATCTCCGCAACTGGTTTGCGCGGGTCACGGCCGACTTCGCGCTGAACCGGTTCATCTTCCGCCGCAGCACCAGTCGCGGTCTCGCGCACGCGCTGATCATGTGGGGCTGCATCCTCGCGTTTGCGATCACCTTTCCGCTGGTCTTCGGCTGGATCCACTTCGAGACCGTTCCCGGAGACCTCCAGTCCTATCGCACCTTCATCTTCGGCTTTCCCACGACGTCGTTCGAGATTCACTCCATGGTCGCTTTCCTCATCTTTCACGGCCTGGTGTGGTCTTCGTTCATGGTCATCGCCGGGGTCATGTTGGCGATGCGGCGCCGGATGCGCGATCACGGAGCGGCGTCGCTACAGCGCTTCGCGGAAGACTTCCTGCCGCTCATCCTCCTCTTCGCGATCAGCATCACCGGCCTGCTGCTCACGGCGAGCTACACATGGATGCAGGGGTACGGCTACGACTTCCTGGCGTTGCTCCATGCCATCACCGTCATCTTCACGCTCCTGTACCTCCCCTTCGGAAAGTTCTTCCATATCTTTCAGCGCCCGGCGCAGCTCGGGGTGAGCTTCTATCAGGACGTCGCCGCGGCCGAGGGGATGGCCAGCTGCCGCCGCTGCGCGCGGGAGTTCGCGCCGCTGCTTCAGATCAACGACCTGATCGAAGTCGAGCGCGAGCTCGGATACCGCTATGAGACGAACGCACCGGGCGTCGATCACTATCAGCACATCTGTCCGGCATGCAGGCGCTCGATGCTGGCCATCGCCCAGGGCGCGCTGTGGGGACGCAACAGCGAACCAGTTATGAGGATGGAGTAAATGGCCACACTTCCCGTAGACCAGGACGTCCTCCAGAAAGCCTGGGGACCGCACCTCAAACACATGGAGGGTGCGCAGCTCGATACCGGCGCAGAGCCGGACCGGCTGGTGGCGACGCACTGCTGCTTCTGCGGCCAGCAG
>JANMSA010000190.1:0-16880 GCA_031388865.1 Acidobacteriota bacterium
GGGCGCGGGGACGGTTCGGTAAGTTCGTGGGTTCCTCGAGGGGAGGATTGTGTCCGGCGCCCCTGCCGGGGCGCTGACGATGGGGGACGCGTAAACCGGTGGTATCGCGCTGCGCGCTCGACCACCGGCTATTCGCCACCACGCCTCCGGCGTGCAAGCCCCGCCTCCGGCGTGCCACCGCGCCTCCCCGTGCCATCGCCTCCGGCGTGCCACCACGCCTCCGCGGTGCAAGCGCCGCGGAATCGCGCCTCGCGTTGGTTGGGCACGCCGGATGTCGCGACTCAAGCGGCGTCTGGCTGGGAGCACTGTCTGGCGATGAGGATCAGCTCGGCGATGTCGAAGGGTTTTGCGAGGAGGCGACAGATCCGTTGCAGGAACTCGCAGCTCACGCGGGCCGGCGAGGCAGTGGTGACGATCACGCGGCGCAGGTGATTGGGTTGCTTCTCTTCGAGGTAGCCCAGCACTTCCTCGCCGCCTACGTCGGGCAGCATCAAGTCCACGATGAGCAGGTCGTAAGCCACCGTGCCGAGCAGCTCCATCGCGGCTGTCGCGGTCCGCACACCTTCCACGGTGAAGTTCTCCCGCTCCAGGACGATCTTCACCAGGTTGAGAATGGCCCCGTCATCCTCCACGATCAACGCCCGGAACGAAGTTCGGCGCTCCATGTCCAATGGGGGAGGAGCAAGAATACTGCCGAGCCCTAGCTCACAGCTCTACGAGCTCTCAGAGCAAGGTGTCAGTCTTGCATCGTCCGTGTGAGATTTCCCGGACAGCTGTAGAGAGAGGGTAGGAATTGCTCATCCCGACCGAGCCGATAGGAAGCATCCCGAGGCCGCTGGACCTCATCGAGGCCGTCGCCAACGGAAACAGTGAGGATCCTGCCCTCGACCCGCTTTATGACGCCGCGATCCGGGACACGATCGCGCGCTTCGAAGCGACCGGCTCGCCCGTGATCACGGACGGCGAGCAGCGCAAGTATCACAACTTCTGGACGTACTCGGTCCACGGCTTGCCGAACACCGCGCCGGACGGGTTCAAGATCCCGTTTGCGGCGGGCCACATCCGCCGGATGCCGCGGCTCACGGCGGGTCCGTTCCGCTACCGGCGGCTCGCTGACAGCTATCTCGATGTAGCCCTGCGCTACGCGACATTGCCGGTGAAGCAGGCAGTGATCTCCCCTTCGGCGCTCAGCCTCATGTATCCGGCCGAGGGGATCGAGGGCTACTCGCGCGAGGAGTTCATCGACGATCTTCTCTCCGAGCACGAAACGGAGATCCGGCGCTGCCTGACCAGAGGCGCGTACAAGGTGCAGGTCGACTTTACGGAAGGTCGTCTGGCCGTAAAGATTGATCCAACGGGCGATCTCCTCACGAGCTTCATTGATCTCAACAATCTGGCGATGTCGCGTTTCTCGGCCGAGGATCGGACGAAGATTGGCGTGCATACCTGTCCAGGTGGGGATCGCGATTCCACGCACAGCGCGGAAGTCGACTACGCGGAGTTGCTTCCCTCCCTTTTCCAGATGAAGGTTGGAAACTTTTATGTCGCCCTGGCCGGCGAGAAGGATCGCGTACACGTGCTGAAGATCATCCGCAAGTATCTGAAGCCGGACCAGCGGGTGTTCGTGGGTGTCGTCGCGCCGATCAATCCGCACGTGGAGACGCCGGAGGAAGTGCGCGACCGCGTTCTGGAGGCGGCCGAGTACATTCCTGTGGCGCAACTGGGAACGACCGACGACTGCGGCTTCTCGCCGTTCAGCGACGATACGTCGACGACGCGCGACACGGCGTTCGCGAAGATCCGCGCGCGCGTCGACGGAACCGCGCTCGCTTCGGAAGTGCTGGGGGGGCGTTGAGGGTGGATTTGCGGCAGCAGGACGAGGAGGAGCTGCTTCGCTCGGTCGCCAGTCAGAATGCGCAGAGCATTCTCCAGGCGCGGCAGCGGGCGGAGCAGGAGCTCGTCGCGGCGAAAGAAGCGCTCGAGATGCGGACGGCGGAGCTGGAGCGCGCGAATGAGCTGATCCTCACCATCGCGGAGAATGCTGCTTCCTCTCTGCTCATGCTGGACGATCGCGGGATCGCCACGTACATGAACCCTGCTGCGGTCGAAGAGACGGGGTACACGCTCGCGGAGCTCTCGAAGGGGCCGCTTCACGACGTCCTGCATGCGCCTGTGCAGTCGGGAGGCCATCCCCTCGACGCCTGCCCGATCGAAAATGCGCGGTCGGGTAAGGGCGCGCTCAAGAACCTTCAGGATGTCTTCGTGCGCAAGGGCGGCTCGACGTACCCCGTCTCCTGCTCGCTCTCGCCGCTGCAGCGCGACGGCCGCGCGGCCGGAGCCGTTCTCGAGTTTCGGAACATCACCGACGAGCAGCTGGTGCGGAAGACGCTCGAGGATGCGAGCCGTCGCAAGGATCAGTTCCTGGCCACGCTCTCGCACGAGCTGCGCACGCCCATGACGGCCGTCCTCGGCTGGTCGCGTCTGCTCAAGCTCGGTCTCTCGGAGAGCGAGTCCCGCGAGGCGATCGACGCCATCGAGAAGAGCGCCGAGGTCCAGGCGCAGCTCATCGACGACGTCCTCGACGTCTCGCGCATTTCGGCGGGCAAGATGACGTTCCACCCGGTGTTCGTCGATGTGGGACCGGTGGTGCTTGCGGCGATGACCACTGTGCATCCGGCCGCAGCCGCGAAGAAGATCGAGATCGTGTCCAGCATCCCTCCACTGCTCCCGCACATTCTCGGCGACGAGGGGCGGCTGCAGCAGATCATCTGGAACCTTCTCTCGAACGCCGTGAAGTTCACACCGCGGGGAGGGACGATCACGCTTCGTGTCGTGCACAGGAAATCGAATCTGCTTCTGACCGTGAAGGACACCGGGCAAGGCATCGAGGCGGGCTATCTGCCGTACGTTTTCGAGCCCTTCAGCCAGGAAGACGGCACGATGACGCGGTCGCATGAAGGCATCGGGCTCGGTCTCTCGATCGCGCGCTCGCTGGTGGAGTTGCACGGGGGGCGCATTCGCGCGGCCAGTGAGGGTTCGGGAAAGGGGGCGATGTTCACGGTGGAGCTGCCGGTCGCCGACTCGTCGATGGCGGTCGACGGCGGCCGGCCGAGGTCCAACACAGCCGTCGCACCGCCGGAGACCATCCCCCAGCTCCCGGCGCTGGACGGGATGAGCGTCCTGGTCATCGACGATCAGGCACTTGCGCGTGATCTCGTGGCCGCGATCCTCCGTCGCGCGCACGCCGACGTCCGCGCGGTGAGCTCGGTCCGGGATGGACTGCGGGAGTTCGGCGCGTCGCCACCGGACGTGGTCGTCTGCGACCTGGCCATGCCGGAGGAGGACGGATTCGCCTTCCTGCGCGCGGTCCGAGCGTTTCCCGCATCGACGAAAGCGACACCGATCATCGCCCTGACGGCGTTCGGCCGCCCGGAAGATCGCCAGCACGCTCTGGCTGCCGGATTCGACGAGTATCTGAAGAAACCGGTCGATCCCGCCAATCTCGCGTCGACCGTGCTGCGCCTGCGTCCCGCGCGGACATAGGCAGGGGGAGCATTCAACGAACGATGAACGATGAACGATGAACGAAGAACGATGAACGAAGAACGATGAACGATGAACGATGAACGATGAACGATGAACGAAGAACGATGAACGATGAACGATGAACGATGAACGATGAACGATGAACGATGAACGAAGGCAGATCGTAGGCAACTGCCCATCCGCCGGAGAAGGGTCCATCGTTTATCGTTGTCCGTTCGCCCTGCCTTGCCTCTGTTCATCGTTCATCGTTCATCGTTCATCGTTGTCCGTTGTCCGTTCGCCCTGCCGCCTCTGTTCATCGTTCATCGTTCATCGTTCATCGTTGTCCGTTTAGACTGTCTCGGTGAGCCAGCCGCCAATCATGATGTCGCAGCAGGGCACCGTGACCGTTCCTGACGGCGATCGGATTGACGACGCCGTGCTCTGGGACTACAGCTTCACGTTCCACCTGGGGGGCGACACGGCGTTCGAGGTCACGTACAACGGGGACCGGACGAGCGCGTACACGATGGAGCTGCACGACGCCGGCGGCGTGGCGGAGGTGCGGGTCACGGCTTCCGCGGGAGCACTCCCCGTGGTGACGTTCGAGGACACGGTGGTCGTGAAGGAAGAGGACGCGTATCGGTACCGCACGTCCGACGGTGCGTTGTTGTCGTACGCGGACGCGGCGTCGGCGTTCACGCGTACGGTCGTTCTCGAACGGCTCGACGTTCTCGACGTGCAGAGCGCGCGTGCGGAAGTCCAGAAAGTATCGTTCACTGAGCCGATCCTTCCGTTCGTGCAGAACGCGCAGCGGATCGACATCGGCGGTGCGTCCGCGAGCATCACCGTGCACCTCGCGTCCGTTCTGCAGACGCTGCTGGGCAACTCGCCGTTCGCCTCGCAGCCGACTTCGATCGAGTGCCGCTACGGGTACGCGATCGGTGGCCTGCCCATCGAGGCGCCGGTGGTGCTGGTCGCGCGTCAGGATCTGGCGATCGGCTTTGACGAGCCGCTGATCGAGCAGGTCGAAGCAGCCATCCGGCAGTGGCTTGCTGCGGTGCAGCCGCCGGCCGCAGACGCGCGGCTCATCTTCGCGTTCACGTTCTGGAGTGCGATCACGCAGACCGATGCGCCGCTGCTGCGGCTGACGAACCTCAGTCTGCCGATGTGCGACGTCGTGCTCTGAGCGCCGTCTGTCGCCCGCTCCGCGGGCTTTCTTCAGGTCGCCTCCATCACCCGGCTGGAGCCGTGGCTGAAGCCGGGTGGTCGCGAGCCTCCGCCATTTCAGCCCGCGGAGCGGGCGAGAGATCCGGCGGCGACCTAGAAGCGCTCTTTGACGATGGCCACTGCCTGCCGTTCGAGCGTTTCACAGCAAGTGGTCCATCGGGCATCGAACCAGCCGTTCTCGCGGCCGTGGATGGCGACGCCGGCGGGACTCTGTTCGTGCTCGGGGCAGCGCAGCTTGGCCGCTCGATCGAGGCGTTCGCGCAATCGTTCGCGCGACCCTGGGCTGAGGTCTTTCATCGTCACTGTAATCGCGGGCTGGAGGGTCGAGTTCATCTTGCGCGTGTCGTCCATTTTTTGATCTCAGTCGGGGTAAGTGCAGGCAGTAGCTTACTGCTCCTGCCTGCTGCGAGGGAGTCAGCGCGGCGCGCCGTCTTTGCGCGGCTTGGCTTCGTCGACTTTGAGCGCCTGGCCGTTCACTTCGCGGCCGTCGAGGCCGGTGATCGCCGCACGAGCTTCGTCGTCGCTCGCGAACTCGAGAAAGCCGAACCCCTTCGAGTCGCCACTGGAGCGTTCCGTCGCAACCGTTGCGGAGCTCAGCGTGCCGTACGGAGCGGCGAGCTCGTTCAACTGCGCATCGGTGATCTGCTTGGAGAGATTTCCTACGTACACTTTCATGGGAGCTCCTGACCGGCTGGGCCGGCGTCTCGATGCCAGGGCGGCGTGAGGCCAAGGCTCGAGAAAAGAGAAAACTAAGAGGGGTGAGTCCAGAGATCTGACTTAGTTCAGACGGACTGAAGGGCCGGGGAAGTTTCCCCGGCGAGCTCCCACCATACGCGGTTCGCGTGGGAATGTCACTGCTGCGCGTGGTGAGGAGCAGGCGCCGGGGGGGGAGTCTCACAGTCTCAGAGTCTCACAGTCTCACAGTCTCACAGAGGCGCGGAACAGCGCTGGTGATCGTCTCCTTTGAGACTGTGAGACTCTGAGACTGTGACTTCCGACTCGACCCCGCCAACCGCCAACCAAGGTCGTGGTCTGGTCTGGCACGGCCGGACGATAAGGCAGGTTTCAGCGGCCCCGCAGTTTCACCGACGTTACGATGGATACGAGCACGAGGGTGGCCGCGTTCGCTCCCAGCACCACCCAGTCCTTCCTCAGGAAACCGTACGCGGTCCAGCAGGCAACGCCGGTGACGAGCATCGCCAGATAGGCCCAGGAAAAGTCGTTGGCGCTGCCGCTGCGGACCGTCTTTGCGACCTGCGGCAGCCAGCAGGCAGTGGTGCCGATCGCGGCGACGATACCGATGACGGTGATCAGGGAGGTCATGCAGGGCGCAGCCAGAGCAGGTCACGGGCCAGCGTCACAGTCATCGCCTCGAGCTGCTCGAGCCGCTCCCGCTCCCGCAGGCGCAGTCCGCGGTAAGACGAGGACAGGACATCCAGCATGGCCGCGCGATCGAGCTGCGCAACGTGACGGACCGTTTCGCGACGGTCGAGCGTGAAAAGAGGAGCGAAGGTGGCCAGGGTCCGCTCCACGCGATCGCGCTCGACGCGCTCTCCCTGCACCGCCTCGCGCAGCTCGATGAGATCGTCCGCGCCTGGGAGCGCGACGAGGAGTGTCCCCTCGCGCCGCAAGACGCGGTGGAACTCTTCCGGATTGAGGCGCGCGGTGATGGAGGTGACTGCGTCGAACGTCCCGTCGGGCCAGGGGAGGAAGCGGTCCGCATTCGCAACCACCCAGCTGCAGTCCCTGTAACTGCGCGCGGCCAGCTCGATCGCGGGCACGGAGATGTCGATGCCGTGTGCGCCTACTCCATACGCGCTTCGGAACGCGGCGAGGTGATGGCCTTCCCCGCATCCGGCGTCGAGCAGCGCGTCTCCTTCGCGCAATGACAGCGCGCGCACGATGGCCTCGACCAGCGGGGTGGCGTAGCCGCGCTCAAAGAACCTTCGTCGCGCGGCGACGGCATCCGCAGTGTCGCCGGGATTCTTCGAGCGCCTGTCCTGTGGCTGCAGCAGATTGACGTAGCCGCTGCGCGCGATGTCGAAGGAGTGCCCGTTCGCACAAACGTAGCGCTGGCCATCACCAGTGAGGAGGGTGCGGCAGTGGCGGACGGTGCAGAGCATTTGGGGATCAACGGGGTACGATGAACGGGGAACGATGAACGATGAACGATGAACGATGAACGACGAACGGGGAACGGGGAACGGGGAACGGGAACGATGAATGAGGAACGGTAGCGATGAACGGGGAACGAGGAGCCGGGGCGATTTGGTTCATCGTTCATCGTTCATCGTTCATCGTTCATCGTTCCCCGGTCGTCGTTCCCCGTTCCCCGTTCATCGCTCATCGCTACCCCTCGCTTCCGCTGAAGCGGAACCTGGTCACTTCGCCCTCGAACTCTTTTCCGCTGCGCACGAGGTCCTGCATGGTGGCGTTGAACTCGCGCGCGACCTCGTCGTTCTTCTGAGCGATGTCGAGCATGACCCGGGAGGCGTCGGCGATGCGGTCGGTTTCGGCGAGCTGACGCTCGAGCAGGTCGCGCATCGCGCGTGCGTCGTCGGCGATGCGCCCCAGGGCCGAGGTGATCCCGCGTCCGGCGGTGGATTGCTCCTCTGTCGCATTCTTGACCTGGGCGGCAATGTCGCGCACGCGCTCGGACTCCTGTGCCATGAGCTGGCTCCCGCGGGCCTGTTCTGTGGTGGCGCGATTGATCTCGGCGATGTGGTCGGACATGCGCGAGGTGACCTCGTGCAGACGGCCGCTGGCCTGTGACTGCTCGCTCAGAGAACGGCTGATGCGGGTGGCCATGTCGTAGGAACGCGTGGCGCTGTCCACGATCTTCGTCAGCGACGTGGCCGCATCCCCGGCCTGCTTCACGTTCTCGCTCACGCGCGTCACGCCCTCATGCATCTTCGCAGCGGCAGCGCGGGAGCCCCCCTGCACCGCCTTGATGATGATGGCGATCTCCTTGGTCGAGCCACGTGTGCGCTCGGCGAGCTGACGGATCTCGTCGGCAACGACGGTGAATCCGGCGCCATGCTCGCCAGCCTGCGCCGCGATGATGGCCGCGTTGAGCGAGAGCAGATTGGTCTGGTTGGCGACCTCTTCGATCACGCTGAGGATGCGGCTGATCTCGCCGACGCTACGCTGCAGCTCGTCCATCGTGCGGGCCGTGCTGACCGTCAGCTCGTGGGTGGCGTTGATGCCTTCAACGGTGCGCTGCACCGCGCCGCCGCCGCCCCGAGCGTCCTCGCGAACCTGCTCCGCGAGCTCGGCGGTCGACTGCGAGGTGGTCAGCAGCTCGCTGACCGTCGATTCCATTTCGGAGACGAACGACAGCACTTCATCGCCGATGCGCGCCAGCACGTCGGTGCGCTTCGAGGTCTCGGCCATGGTCGCGTTCATCTCGGTCGCGGATGCAGAGGTCTTCTCCACGGACTGGAAGAGGATGTCCATGCTGCGCGCGACTTCTTCCGCCGACGCCTGCAGCTCGAGTGCACGCGTGGAGGCGTCATGGGTGAGCTCGTTGACGGTATCCGCCGCGTGCAGGACGCTGCGAACGCCGCCGCGCACGTTCTCCACGGCGACGGAGGATTTGTGAGTGAGCTCGCTCTGGTCGCGCGAGCGCGCCAGGAGCATCTCCGTTCCGCCTGTGATGACCCGTACGCCATCGGTGATCGTGGTCCCGCTGCCTCCGACGCGACCGAGGAGGCGGCGGAGGTTGGTGCGCGTTTCCGCGAAACTGTCGGCGAGGTGACCGACCTCATCGTCGGAGAAGACGTGTGGCGCCACGTCGAAGTTGCCGTTTGCCATCTCGCTGGCGACGCCGCGAAGCTCTCGAAGCGGGCGGGTCACATCGCGGGAGAGGAGCACCGTGGCCAGCGCGAACGCGGCCATCGTGAGCAGCATCACGATCAGCGTGTAGATCGTCACTTCGAAAGGGATGTGGCGGTAGGCAGCCCAGGGAATGCTCATGGCCAGAATGGATCCGTCCTCGAGCTCCGTGAAGCGGGCCACATGCTGGCTGGTGAAGGCGCGACTGTCGCCGTTGCGCAGCCGCCGCATCGCCGAGACTTCCTCGGCGGTGAGGGAATCCGCGGTGCTGCTCACGCGCCCGGTCCTGTCGATCAGATGCAGCGAGTACCCGGCCGGAATCGAGTAGCGCATGATGTCGAGGGCCGCCGCATCGACCGTCGCCAGGACGCTCGCCGTTTCGCGTACGCGCTCGAATCGCTCCGTGGCGGCCTCGACGACCAGCTTCTCGAGCGCTGACGAGAGTCGCGACGACACCATGAGGATCAGCGCGGCGGAGGAGAGGGTGAGCGAACCGACGAACACAATCGCGATCTTCTTGCCGAGAGAGAGCTCTCTGCCGGTGTAATGCACGCGCTGCCCCCGTGCGGCCGTCATCAGCCGGTGCTTCCCGGCCACGTAGCCCCAGACGGTGGAAATGAACCCGGCCAGGAGCGCGGCGACGACGAACGTGGCGAAACCGATCACCGTGCGCATGAAAAGGAGCGAGGCGATCACCGCGAACACGATCCCGCCGCCGCCCCAGAGCAGGACCGACATCTGCTTGGTCCGGTCCAGACACGCGGACATCGCGCCGGACAACTCCCCCCGTCCGCCGAGAGCCTCTTCGACACGGCTCGCGTACGGACGAAGGACCATCGCGAAGATCACACAGCCTCCGCCATACATCCCCAGCAGCAACGCCAGCAAACCAAGCATGCCCCGCGCGGACAGCTGCACCGTCTGCAGCACGAACAGCAGAGCCGGCACGACGCTGACGAGGAGCGGCGGGAGCAGAAGCCAGAAGAGGTACTTGCGGGTGAAGGACATGAAGTGCCAGTGAGTATAGAGAGTTGGCGGTTTGACGGTTGGCGGTTGGCGGGGGAACGATGCCGGGACATAGGCAGTTGGCAGTAAGTAGTAGGCAGTAGGCAGGGAGCGAGAACCGAGGCCGCGGGATTCCCATGCGGCTCGATGGATCGTGGTCGATCCTTCGAGGCGCGTCCGGAGAGCCCGCAACTGAACCATCAGTTCCTGCCTACTGCCTACCTCGGTCTCCCGCCAACCGCCAACCGAACCGCCAACCGCCAACCAAATCCCGACCAACTCCATCGAATCGCTTGACTTCACTTTCCACAGGCGCTTCACTGCCTTCCTCGGAATGGGCACGCAGAACGAGAGGCGCCGCTACGGCCGGATTCAACTGGATACTCCGCTGCGAGGGCGTTTCGGAGATGCGTCCGTGCGGGTCATGGAGCTATCGATCTCGGGCGCGCTGATCTCGCATGAGGGAAAGTTTGCGGTCGGCGAAGTACGGCCGCTGCTGGTGCAGTACGAGACGGAGCTGATGGAGATGGACTGCGCTGTCGCCCGCACGACGCTCCAGCGACTGGCGAAGAATCTCGGCGATCGGAGCATCTACCAGAGCGGCCTGCGCATCGTCGGCTTTGCAGGCGACGCGTTCGAGCGGCTTCGCCGCGTCCTCGGCGACCGCATCCTGCGTGCACTGGAAGAGCAGAAAGCCAATGCGCGCGGCATCCCGCCGCTCAACGCCTACATGTACCAGCCGGAAAAAGGGGAGCTCCTTCGCCGTTGCGAGCTCATCGAAGGGGAGTGGCGGAAGAGCCAGACCATCCGCCGCCAGCAACCGCCGAACGGCTTCACCATCTCGGCCGACGTCGACCCGGATCACGTGGAGATGCTCTGCGAGACGTGGGAGACGACCACGCCCGAAGGGCGCCGCCTGACGCAACTCCTGGCAGAGCTTTCGATCAGCAACGCCGAAGGGATCCCGACGCGAAGGTATGTGCCGTAGTTTTCCGGTTGGCGGTTGGCGGTTGGCGGTTGGCGGGGGAACGTCGGTAGGCAGTAGGCAGTAGGCAGGAGCGAGAACCCCCCGCCCCCGCCCCCGGCCCCGCTCCCGCCAACGTCAACGGCCAACGGCGGCGTTGCTGCTCCTGCCTACTGCCTACCGCTTACAGCGTACCCCCGGTCTCCCGCCAACCGCCAACCGGACCGCCAACCCGTGTGCTAACCTCGGCACACTCATAATGTCCTGGTGGATCTGGGTCCTCATTGGATTTGCCCTGCTGGCGCTCGAGCTCACAGCGGTCACGCTGCACATCGGCTTCTTCGCAGTCGGCGCGTTCGTGGTCGGCATTCTCCTGGCGCTGGGTGTGGAGATGACGATGTCGGTACAGCTAGGCGTGGCCACAACGGTCTCCCTCCTCTCCTTCTTCTTTCTCCGGCCGATCGCCGTCAGGAGGCTGAAGCTCGACCAGAAGAGGGAGGTCGACTCCCTTGTCGGGGAACAGGCAACCGCGACTGAAGAGATCGCGCCGCAAGGGCTGGGCAGGGCCGAGATGCGTGGAACGACGTGGGGCGCGCGCAACGTCGGGGACACGGTACTGAGCAAAGGTCAACGCTGTGCCGTGGTGGAGGTGGAGGGACTGGTTCTCCATCTCCGCGCGTCATGAACAACCAACCACAACGAGGAAACACGCAATGTCCGGACAACTGATCGTAGCGGTAGTGGTCGCGATCTTCGCGATGATCGTCATCTCGAAAATCGTGAGGGTCGTCCCGCAGCAGCAGGGATGGGTCGTCGAGCGCCTGGGGAAGTATTACGACACGCTCGGCGCCGGCCTGCACATCCTCTGGCCCTTCTTTGACACGGTGCGCTACAAGCACTCGCTCAAGGAGATCGCGCTGGACGTGCCGGAGCAGATCTGCATCACCAAGGACAATGTGCAGGTCGGTGTCGACGGCGTGCTCTTCTTCAAGGTTCTCAATCCGGAGCGTGCGTCCTACGGGATCAGCGACTACTCGTACGCGATCTCACAGCTCGCGCAGACGAATCTGCGCAGCGAGATCGGCAAGATCGATCTCGACCGCACGTTCGAGGAGCGCACGAACATCAACGTGCAGGTCGTCCAGGAAGTCGACAAAGCGTCCGAGGCCTGGGGAGTGAAGGTCCTGCGGTACGAGATCAAGAACATCAATCCGCCGCAGGACGTGCTCGCCGCGATGGAGAAGCAGATGCGCGCCGAACGGGAGAAGCGCGCCGTGATCCTGCAGTCCGAGGGTGAGCGCGACGCGGCCATCAACAACGCTGAGGGTCACAAGCAGCAGGCCATCAAGAACTCCGAGGCGAAGAAGCAGTCGCAGATCAACGAGGCCGAAGGGCAGGCGCAGGCCATGCTGTCCGTTGCCGAGGCCACGGCGGAAGGGATTCGCCTCGTCGCAGCAGCGACGATGATGACCGGCGGCTTCGAGGCGATGCAGCTCCGCCTCGCCGAGCAGTACATCAAAGAGTTCGGTAACCTGGCCAAAGCCGGCACGTCGATGATCGTCCCGGCGGACCTGTCGGACGTCACCTCGATGCTGCAGATCGCAATGAGTGCGGTCAACAAGCGCCCCGGGGATGCGGCGAAGATTCCGGTACGTCAGCAGCCAACCTCCTGACGGCGGTTCGCAGCCAGGCCGCTCGCAGTCGACCAAACGCCGATGGGGTCTGAGCCCATCGGCGGTGGTGCCGGAAGATTTACCCTGAACTTGACATTGTCCCGCGATCGGCGGTAGCGTCCTGTAACCGGTTACATCGGCGATGCCGCGACTGCTGCCACGCTCCCTCGACGTACCCCCGAACGTCACCATCCGGGACGTAGCGTCTCGCGCTGGCGTTTCCGTTGCCACCGTCTCCCGCGTCTTCAACCAGAAGGGGCCCATCCGCGAAGAGACGGTTCGCCGGGTGATGGACGTCGCCGTATCCATGCAGTACGTCCCTCATGCCGGAGCGCGCAGTCTGTCCATCCGCTCCACGCGCACCATCGGCGTGGTTCTTCCCGATCTGCACGGCGAGTTCTTTTCGGAGGTCATCCGCGGGATCGATCTTGCGGCGCGTCAGCAGGGGTATCACCTGCTTCTTTCCGGCTCGCATGCGGACAGCGATGAGATGCGTGCAGTCGTGCAGGCGGTGCGAGGGCTCGTCGACGGCCTGATCATCATGTCGCCCGATCTCGACCCGACTGCACTCTGCGCCGAATTGCCGCCGGGCGTGCCGGCGGTGCTTCTCAACGCCAAGGCGGAGGGACGGCTGTCGATCACGATCGACAACGCCGCCGGCGCTCGCGATGTGGTCCGCCATCTGGTCACCCTCGGTCACCAGCACATCGCGTTCATCAGCGGTCCAGCGCACAACGCGGACGCCGAACAGCGCCGCCGTGGATTCCGCACTGGAGTGCGCGCGAGAAATCTCCAGGCGATCGAGTTGCCCGGAGACTTCACCGAAGATTCGGGATACGAGGCGGGGAAGCAGATCGCGGTGATGAAGCCTCGACCGACCGCCGTGTTTGCCGCGAACGACTCCATGGCCATCGGGGCACTGAGTGCGTTCCGCGATGCGGGGCTGCGCGTTCCGGCGGACATCGCGCTGGTCGGCTTCGACGACATCCCCATCGCCCGTTTTCTAGATCCGCCGCTGACGACGGTCAAGGTTCCGATCGCGGAGCTTGGCCGGCGCGCCCTGCAACTGCTCATCGGCGGAGAAGATCAACCAGCACGTTTGAACACCTCGCTCGTCGTGCGCCGCTCCTGCGGCGCCGAAAACAAAGACAACAAACCAGGGAAGAGATAGGAGGTCCGATGCAACGCAATCGCATATTGGCAATGATGGGAGTCGTACTGCTGCTCGCACTCGGAACGAGTGCGTTCGCGCAGAGCACCACCGCAACGATCACCGGCACCGTGAAGGATGAGAGTGGCAACGTGTTTCCCGGCGCCACCGTCACCGCGACCAACACGGCGTCCGGCTTCACGAATGCGGCCATGGCCGGAGCGGACGGTCGATTTACGCTCGCCGGACTGGCTCCGGCGAGTTACAGGATCGACGTGACCGGGCCCTCGTACAAGGGCACCGCGAAGGAAGTGCGCGTCCTGGTCGGGCAGAATCTCAACCTGGACTTCCGCATGACGCCGGACATGGTGCTGACGGAAGAGATCACCGTCGTCGGCTCTACGGCCGTGGAGACGGAGACGTCCGAGGTCGCCACGAACGTGACCCGTCAGCAGATCGAGAACCTTCCGCAGAACGACCGCAACTTCCTGAACTTCGCTGCACTCGCGCCTGGCGTGAATCTGGGCACGGACGAGTTCAAGAAGGAAGTGAAGGCTGGTGCGCAAGGTTCGTCCTCGACCAACGTCTTCATCGACGGCGTCAGCTTCAAGAATGACGTCATCTCCGGTGGCGTGGTCGGTCAGGACTCGAGCCGGGGCAACCCGTTCCCGCAGAACGCGGTGCAGGAGTTCCGGGTCATCACGCAGAACTACGGCGCCGAGTATCAGAAGGCGTCCAGCGCCATCATCACCGCCGTGACGAAGACCGGCACGAACTCGCTGACCGGCGACGCGTTCATCTTCTACCAGGACAAGAGCCTGGTCGATGAGAACCCGTTGAACGGCTCCAATCCCGAGTATTCGCGCAATCAGTACGGGCTCTCGCTCGGCGGGCCGATCGTGCAGGACAAGATGCATTTCTTCCTGTCGTACGAGGCGAACGATCAGGATCGCGAAGAGACGGTCGTGATCCCCAAGGCGAACACCGGCGGCTTCACGAACAACCCGGCGCTCTACGCGCTGGCGCAGTCGTACGCCGGCACGTTCGTGTCGCCGTTCCGCTCCGACCTGGCCTTCGGCAAGTTCAGCTTCCAGCCGGGCGCCAGCCAGATCTTCGACTGGAGCGGCAACTACCGGAAGGAAACCGACATCCGCGGGTTTGGTGGCGGCACCAGCCGTGAGAGCGCGGAAAACGCGAAGCAGGACGTCTGGGGAACCACCCTCCGGCATCAGCTCACGGCCAACAGCTGGCTCAACGAAGCATCGGCCAGCTATCAGGATTTCACGTACAACCCCAGCCCTCTCGACTTCAACCTGGTGGGTCGCGATTACATCGGCCTGATTCGCGTCGGCGGCCGCGACACGGAACAGAACATCGGCCAGTCGCGCCTGTCGTTCCGCGACGACCTGACCTTTACCGGATTCGATTTCCGCGGTCAGCACACCTTCAAGGTGGGAGGTACCGCGGACTACCTCGACTACACGGTGCAGAAGAAGTTCAACGAGAACCCCGTCTTCATCTTCCGGTCCGACATCAGCGCAGACTTCCCGTTTGAAGCGCGCTACGGCTTCGGGGATCCAGACCTTTCCGCGGATAACCAGCAGTACGGCATCTACGGCCAGGACGACTGGATCGTCACCGACCAGCTCACGTTGAATCTCGGTCTCCGCTGGGACTACGAGACCAACATGATCAACACGGACTACGTCACGCCCCCGGAGATCCGCGCTCGTCTCTCGGACGAGTTCCCGGCGAAGTACTTCACGGACGGAAACGACCGTGAGCCGAAGACGGACATGTTCCAGCCCCGCCTGGGACTGACCTACGACGTCTTCAAGAACGGCCGCACGGTGGCGTTTG
The DNA here is from genome assembly GCA_031388865.1 of Acidobacteriota bacterium. GTDB lineage: Bacteria > Acidobacteriota > Thermoanaerobaculia > Gp7-AA8 > Gp7-AA8 > QHVT01. Next base: position 15,242 of record JANMSA010000190.1, read on the forward strand.
GCGGCGCGGGCAAGTACTACGATCGCAACCTCTTCAACAACACTCTGGACGAGAGCTTCCGTCTGCAGCACAGCGTCGGCCTGTTCCGCTTCTCCGCCGACGGTCTGCCACGCGATGGTCAGCCGACCGTGAAATGGGATCCGAAGTATTTCTCCGCAAACGGTCTGCAGCAGCTCCTGGCTACCGGTCAGACCGGCAGGCCGGAAGTGTTCCTCGTCGCCAACGACACAGAGGTTCCGTACTCGAACCAGTGGAACGTGGGCGTTCGTCAGTCGTTCGGACAGATGGTCGCTTCGGCCAGCTACGCCAGCATCAAGAGCTACAACGGCTTCACCTACGTATGGGGCAAAGGCCAGTGCTGCCCGCAGCTCGACCCGAACTACAGCAACTACCTGATCTCGTCCGACGACGTGCGCACCTGGTATGACGCCGTCTACCTGACGCTCGACCGTCCGTACACGGACCAGGCGCGTTACGGATTCAACGTCGCGTACACCTTCGCAGACGCAGAGCAGATCGGTGGTGACCTGTTCAGCCTCGATCGCCGTTCGGTCAAGGATTACGCGCGCTACGGAACGCCCGGGACGCAGGATCACCGCATCGTTGCGAACGGCATCGTGGGCCTGCCGTGGGAAACCCGCCTGAGCAGCCTCGTCCAGTACAGCTCCGGCGATCGCTTCCGCGTTCACGACTTCAGCAAAGGCTTCTGCGGCGATAACAACTGCTACACGCCGAAGACCGTGGACAGCGATAGCTGGGTCACCCTCGACCTTCGCGCCGACAAGGGATTCACGGTGGCAGGACGCCACCGCGTCGGTGTTGTGGTGGAAGCCTTCAACATCTTCAATGAGAAGCGGTTTGCAGGCGTCGAGGACTTCAATCCTCCCGGTGGCAATCCGAACCTCGGCAAAGGGAACAGAATCGTCGGCGGCTCTCAGCGCCGATACCAGCTCGGCCTTCGCTACGGTTTCTAGTCGTCTGAGTGGCGTCCCTCTCCGGTTTCGGGGAGGGACGCTCGCTTCTGGCGTGGTGTCCAGAGGGACGATTCACCACAGAGACACAGAGCACACGGAGGTACACAGAGGTGTTGACGTTGATGTGCTCTGTGGAGCTCTGCGCTCTCTGTGTCTCTGTGGTGAATCCCCCGGTATCTCTAGTTGACTGGGGGGTGCAATGAAGGTCAGGAAACGATCAGCGATCGCCTGGTTGCTGGCTCTGGCATTGGCGTGCGCGTCGCCGCAGAAGCCATCGACTTACCCGACCGCTCCTCCCACCGCGCTGCCCGACGTCACCAACGCTCAGCAGCTCGTCGACGACGTCCAGCACCGCACCTTCAACTGGTTCTGGGAAACGACCAACGCGGAGAACGGTCTGGTCCACGACCGCTGGCCGACGCAGTCGTTCTCCAGCATCGCCGCGGTCGGGTTCGCGCTGACGGCATATCCCATCGGCGCGGAGCGCGGATGGGTGACACGCGAAGACGCGGCGCAGCGCGTATTGACCACGCTGCGTTTCTTCGAGAACGGCGTCGAAGGCTACAAAGGTTTTTTCTATCACTTCGTGAACATGAAGAGCGGCAAGCGCTTCGAGAAGGTGGAGCTGTCGACCATCGACACGACGCTCTTCCTCGCCGGCGCGC
>JANMSA010000224.1:0-3771 GCA_031388865.1 Acidobacteriota bacterium
GTCCTGGGGTTGCTGTACTTTCCCGCGAAGGTGGGCTTTCGGCTGCCCCCGCTCAGCTGCGAATGGAAGTTCGGCTTCGCTCTCGCCGCACATTCTCTGACGAACTACGCTCACATCATCCTCTTCACACTCTTCTTCCTGCTGACCTATGCGCAGTTGCCGAACGCGCCGAGGGCGCTGGTGTGGTCAATGGCGGCCTGCATGGCAATGGGTTTTCTCGTCGAGCTGGCACAAGGAGCAACCGGGGCTGGCCACTGCCGGATGCGAGATCTGGTTCCCGACACGGTGGGCGCTCTCACGGGTGCCCTGCTGATCGCAATCGGCCGGAAGGTGCGGATATTCAGGCGGGTCTAGAGTTCCGCTCGTCAAAAACCCATGCGCCCGCCTGGAGTGCAGCCGCGCCTTGCGTGCTCGGATCGTGGTCGTTGCGTTTGCCTCGTCCTCGCCATCTCTCGCCGCCACGTGATGTCACGGTCGCCTGACTGTCTCCATCGCATCACCTCCGTTTGCTGTTGCGGCCATTGAGTCGAGTGCCATGGCCTGGCGTCCGATGTCATCACAGAGAGTCCGCACGTTGTCGCTAATCTGGCGGAGCTCGGAGGGAGTCTCGGTCAGGCGCGCGCGGAGCGAGGCCACGTGAAGCGTGAGCGCTTTGAGCATCTCCACGCGGCGGTTGCGCCTCTCCTTCGCCTCTTCAATCCGGGCCGACAGTGCGCGGATCAATTCGAGCTGCTTCTCAAGCAGCGTTCGCATCGATGCGAACTCGTCACCAGCGGTCGCCGGCGCGGCCAGAGCCTCGATCTTGTCGGCGAGACGTTCTTCCTCTCCCGGTTCGAGGTTCCGCGCCAGATCGGCGATTTCCCGTTCGGCATGATCGATCGACGCCACGAGCTGCCGCGCGGCAACCGCCGCCTGCGCGCCGAGAGGGCGCAAAGGTCCCGACAGCTCATCGGCGTGACGAAGGATCGACTGCATGTGGTCGTGAGGCGACTCCGAGTGGCGGGCGATCTCGGGTCGCGTCGCCGGGGCGAGGATGGCCGCGATGTGTGGCCGTGACCAGAAACTCACGCGGCTCGGCGGAACCGAGAAAGCGACGCGTTGAGCGTCTTCCCCGGCGAGTCCTTTGCGCCGGAGTTCTTTACGAGCGCGCATGAAGAGAACGACCCACAGCGCCATCAGTGCCGACACCCCCACAACGACCTCGGTCAGTCCCGGAAACAGCTCCTTTCCAGGTTGGATCTCGAATCGGCCTGAGGTGATGGCGATCGGAACGAGGTACCCCGACAAAGCCAAAGCTGCATACCACCACCGCATCGCACGGGCGCTCGCCGGAAGTCTGTCCCACACATTGCCAGGCCGCCGCAGCCGGCGCGGATACCAGCCCGGCCACCAGGACGGCTCCATCCAGAACGCACGGTGCGATTGCCGCATGGAATAGCCGGCGGTGCGCAGGCGCACGACTATGAAGAGATAGACGACGATCCAAGACAAAGTGAGAGCACTCGCGATCAGAAAAAGATCCTTCAGGTCGTCACCAGCCAGGAAGCCGCCAGGAAGCATGCAATAGAAGCCGAGAGCGACGAGAACAGCCAGAGCGCCCTGACCTTGCACTGCCCCGAGGTTTTCCGGCAGGGGACTCTCTTCGGTGACTCCCAGAGCGAGCCTCAGCGAGCGCGCGTCTGGCCAGCGTGCGGCCGGGTCCTTGGCCAGACAGCGCTCGATGGCTTGCGCGGTCGAATCGGAGACCGCCGGCGCCACCGTTCGGACAGGTGCAGGCTCCCGCGTGAGATGCTGGGTCAGAATGTCGGCCGCGGTCTTTCCTTCGAACGGCAGGCGTCCGGCGAGCATGGCGTAGGCCATCACGCCGAGGGAGTAGATGTCGCTTCGTCCGTCGATGTCGGAGCGGCCGGAGGCCTGCTCGGGCGACATGTAGTGAGGCGTTCCCACGACGCTGCCAACCCGCGTCATGGTTTCGCCCTTGTCCACGGCCTTGGCGACGCCGAAATCCGTCAGTAGCGCGCGCCCCGACTCGTCTTCGAGAAGCACGTTGTCCGGCTTGATGTCACGGTGGACGATGCCCTGGCGATGGGCGTGATCGAGAGCGTCGGCAATCTCAGCGAAGATCCGTCGCGCTTCCTCCTCGGACAGCCTCCCCTCGCGTCGCAAACGATCGGCCAGCGACTCTCCACGCACGTATCCCATGACGAAATACGGCATCCCCTCCACTTCGCCGAATGCGTGAAGCGGAACGATGTTCGGATGAGAGAGCCTGGCCGCCGTTTTCGCTTCGCGCCGGAACCTGTCGTAGATCTCACGCGAGTCGTCGGCAGTCTTGATGACCTTGATCGCCACTTCCCGCTCGAGCGTAAGATCACGCGCGAGGTAGACGGACCCCATGCCTCCCTGCCCCAGCAGCCGCACGATCCGATACTGGCTTTCCAGCTTTGCTGCCAGCGCCGTTCGGATCGGATCGCCGGCGACTGCCGGTGACGCAGGAGCCATCGCTCCGCACTGAGGGCAGAAGCGCACGCCCTCATCCAGCTCGCTCTGGCACTTCGTGCATACCACCGTATCGGCCTTCAGGCCTTCGCCGAAGAGACAGACGGGACAGAGCCTGGCTGCGGCATCGATCTCGGTACTGCACTGCGGACAGATGCGGGTCATGATCAACCCTCCTGTCTTTGTATTAAGAAATCAGCTCCTGGAGGTCACATTCCGACCGTTTTCATGAGGTGGCGGATCTCGTCGTCCACCTGCTCGGGCGAATCCACGGTGTCGGCAACGCGCTCCCGAAGCGCCTCCCGGTATCGCCCCCGGAGCCGATGCACAGCCATCTTCACCGCGGGGATGGTCATGTCCAGGTCGCGAGCGGCATCGGCGTGAGTTCCGACACCGCCGGTCAGGAACCCACTGAGGCCGTCGAACACACGCTCGTTTCCCGCTGCCACGTACTCGTTGCGCAACGTGTCGAGAACCACGTCCATCAGCGTGAGCGCCCATTGACGCTCGTAGAGCCGCTCGGGTGTGTCCACACTGACCAGTGCGCGCTCATACCGGCCCTCCGCTTCCACGAGGTCGATCGGAATCGCAGCAGCGCCGCCTCCCCGCTTGATCGCGCGTATGCGATCGGCCTCGTTTGAAATGAAGTGGCGGCACGCCGTCAGCAGGAATGAGCGAAAACGGCCGCGGTCCTGATCGGCGTTTCCCAGCTCGCGTTTTTCGAGCAGGCGTGTGAAGAACCCCTGCGTGAGATCCTGGGCCTCATCGGCCGAATGTCCCTGGCGCCTCACGAACGCGAACACCGGATACCAGTACAAGGAGCAAAGGCGCGCCAGCGCTTCGGGGTCAGCCGCGCCAGTTCTGGCGGCGGCGAGGACGAGACTCCATTGCGTCGTGGCAAAGCGGCTACGGCCGCCGCTGTCGGCATTCATGGCAGGTTGAGTGTAACTCTGCGCGTGAATACCTGTCCCTTTCTCCCAGCCACTGGCTTGAATCCTTTCCGCCGCACCATCGAGCGGCCCGGCTTTCAACGTCCGAGCGTCGAGATGGTGACCGGCGCGGCGCGGCCAAGCCGCCGCGCGAGGATCTTCCATCGAGGGTGATCTCGCAGCGGAAGGTGGTCGGGAAAGTAGATTCGTGACCAGAGCAGTGCATTCCGCTCCTCACGAGCCCGTTCGAGCGCATCGACTGCCGCCTCGTGGTCGCCCAGGGCGCTGAGCACGGTTGCGATGTCGAGCGAGGGCACGAACTCGTTTTGCGTCGTGAGCTCGT
>JANMSA010000252.1:0-3191 GCA_031388865.1 Acidobacteriota bacterium
CGTTCCGGCCGGAGCCGGAAACAATGGTGGGACAAAGATCGTACTCCCGCCACCCGCCACCCGCCACCCGCCACCCGCCACCCGCCAACCGCCAACCGCCTACTAGAATGACCCCATGGACGACAACCTCTCCATCCAGGGCACGCTCGCCGAGACCACTGTGCCGGATCTCATCCGCTCGATCGTGCGGAGCAGTGAGACCGCGGTGCTGTCGCTCGATGCGATCGGGCGGAGTGACACGATCTACTTCCAGGAGGGGCGGCTCGTGTTTGCGACGAGCACAGACCCCGATGTGGGGCTTGCGGAGACGTTGTTGCGCTCGGGCGAGTTGAGCATTCAGCAGTACGACCAGGCCCAGGAGCGTCTGGTGCTGGCGCGGCGCATCGGCGGACTGCTGGTGGAGCTCGGGTATCTCAAACCGGAGGAGCTGACGCGTGCCGTCGAGCGGCAGTCGAATGCAATCGTGTTGAACGCGATCGGCTATCGAACCGGCAGCTACACCATCGAGTTCCTGTCTGAGTTTCCCGAAGACATCATCGTTCTGCCGTTGTCGACGGAGCGGCTCATTCTGGACGGGGTGCGCCGCATCGAGCACTGGTCGTTGATCATGCGCGGAGTCTCGCGGCTGGACCGGGTGCTCGAGCAGGCCCCGAACGCAGACACGCGCACGTTTCAACTCGAGCTCACTGAAGACGAGAACCACGTGCTCAACCTGCTCTCTGATCCTCAGACGGCGGAGGAGCTCTGCGCCCGAAGCTACCTTTCGAACTTTCAGACCTTCCGCACGATCTGGGGCCTGCTCGCCGTGAACCTCATCCAGGATGCGGAAGTGACGGCGGTGGGGGAGCAGCGAGCCGCCGTGGAGAGCGAATATGAGATGGAGGGGCTGGTCGAGAGATACAACGGCGTGTATCAGCGCATCTTCGGAATCGTCTTCAGCAAGGTTGGTGACCACGTCTACGACTTTGCCGATCGCGTCGCGATGCATGTCTCGCCCGGAACCCTGCCGTACCTGTCCGGCATGACCTTCGTGAACGAAGGGCGTCTCGATTTCGATCAACTCCTGAACAACCTCTATGCCTCCGGCTCGCGCAACCACGGCAGCGTCGTACAGATGGTGCTCGACGAGCTTCTCTACGGCTGGCTCTACGAGGTCAAGTCCGAGTTCGGCGCGGAGATGGAGAGCGAGGTCGTGGCGGTGGCGGGCACATTGAGGCCATGATCCGCGTAGCAACGCCTGACGATCTCGACGACATCGGGCGGATCATGCGCCTGGCCACCGCCTCACTCAGCGCTGGCTTCTACGACGAGGCGCAGATCAGCAGCGCGGTGCGATTCATCGCCATTCCGGACCTTCAGCTCGTGGAGGACGGAACCTATTTCGTTGCAGAGCTGGAGGCGACCCCGGCAGCGTGCGGTGGGTGGAGCGCGCGCAAGAAGCTCTTCACCGGCACCGCCGAACAGTCCGCCGTGGAGGGTTGGCTCGATCCGGCCACCGAAGCTGCTCGTATCCGCGCGATGTTCGTCGATCCCTCCTTTGCGCGTCGCGGACTCGGCCGCCTGATCCTGCAGGCGTCCGAGGAGGCAGCACGGGCGGCAGGGTTCCGCGCCGTCGAGCTGATGGCTACGCTTCCCGGTCTGCCGCTTTATCGCGAATGCGGCTACGAGGAGGTTGAGCGAACGATCCTTCAATTGCCTGACGGTGCGCAACTCGGTGCGGTCCTGATGCGCCGCGGTCTGGGCCTCGGGAAGAGTCCTGACCCTCGATGATCATGGGGCGGCTCGCACCGGTCGCGTCGAGGTGTCAGTGCAGGAGCGATCCTCCCTGCCTTCGCTACGGGCAAAGTTCATTCGCCGTGTAAAATAACTGCGTCTGATGCGCAAAATCGCCCTGATCGTCCTTTTCGTCCTGATCGCCTGCACCCCTGCTGGTCCTCCGACGACGCCCAACGACCGCGAGTGGAGTCTCATCACCGCGGACTATCAGTGGATCCTGACTCTGCGTGCCGCTCAGAAGCAGCCTCCACTCACCGCCACCCGAAAGGAGCAAATCGAGCTCCTGCTCGAGAATCACAAGAAGGTCGAGCAGATGTACGTCGCGTTCGTCGACAAGACCCGCGAATACATGGAGCGGACCGCCGATCCGCGTGCCGGTGCCCTCCTCGCCCGCGAGAAGATCATCCTTGGCGACGAATACATGAGCATTCTGGCTCGTTACGACAAGGCCATCGCGATGTATCGCGAGGCGCTCGAGCTCGATCCGGCCAGTCCGGATGCGCGTGCGCGCATCGCCCTCGCGGAACAACGGCGGTACGTCGCCATGACCCCTTTCGCCACCCTGAAGACGGGCATGAGGGAGGACGATGTTCGGCGCATCGTCGGTGTGCCGCGCGAGGACTGGATCAAGCAGGTCGTGCAGAACAAGCGGGTGTATGCGGTGTGGATTTATCCGAAGGGGGACGGGGGCGCAGCGGCCGTCTACTTTGACAACAGCGTCGTTTATCACACAAACTGGAACGCGGCGGCACCGCCAGCCAGGTAGTGATGTTCCGGGAGGAAGGGCGAGATGGAAGAACTTCACGCTGTAGCTGACGATCAGTCTCATTACGAGATTTCACTCACCGCGGGACAGGCCTTTGCGGCCTTCGTCCTGCTGCTCCTCTCGCTCGCCGCGTCGTTTGCGTTCGGGCTGATGATGGGCAAAGGGCAGGCCGACGATCGGCTGGTCGTCCGCCGGGAAACGCCGGTCGTGACCGAGGCGGGCCTGACTCCGAAAAAGAGCTCCTCGCGGATTGTCGAACTGGGGGTCGAGGCAGACGAGTTTCAGGACCCAGGCGCCGGTGAAGTCCCACTGACGGAGACCGTGGCCGCTGTCGTCGAGGAGACTCCTCCAGTGGCCGGCGAGAGCGCCGCCGCTTCAGCAGTCACGACGCCAGCCTCCGCTACACCCGCCGAAACGGTCCCGGCAGCCGTTGCTGCGACGCTCAGCGCGCAGGAAGTTTCCCAGCCCGCCCGCATCACGACGTATGCACAGCTGCTTTCCACAAGCGATCAGAAGACGGCGGAGAACCTGGCTGCGCGCCTGATCGATCGCGGCTTCGATACGGCGTACGTCGAGCGAGGCACGTCGGACAAAGGTCCTGCTTACCGCGTGCGCGTAAAGTACGACTCTGAGCAGCAGGCCCGCGCCG
>JANMSA010000310.1:0-4803 GCA_031388865.1 Acidobacteriota bacterium
GGACTCTCAGCGGGCCGCCGTAGAGCGGCGGGCAAAAGCCCGCCGCTCCATGAACACGAAGGCTAGAAGACGAACTTGGCGCCGAGCTGGAACTGCCGGCCGGGCTGGGCCTGCTCATAGCGCCCGAACGAGGGAACTCCGGCGGAAGGATAGGCGCCGGGACCGAAGATGTTGTTGATCTCGCTGTAGTTCACGCGGTCGGTGAGGTTGAAGACGTCGACGATGGCTTCAAACGCGAACGCCGGTCCGAAGCTGAAGCGCTTGCTGAGCCGCGCATCCACGTTGAAGGTGCCTTCCATGACTTCACTGTTGCGACCCACTGCGGTCGTCGCATCGGCGGGGTTCGTGCGCGCACGGTCCGACGGGAACGCGCCGCCGTCGCCGTCGCCATTGAGGTCGCCGCCAGCAAGCGGCGTGTACGGACGACCGGAAGCGGCGGTGATGATCGTGGAGAGATTGATGCCGAACGGAGCCTGGTAAAGACCGCTGAGCACGAAGCGATGCCGCTGATCGTGTGTCGCAGGTCCACGCTCCAGCTCCGGGTCGAAGTCGAGCGGCAGTCCGGTGGGATCGGCAGGGTTGCGTCCGCGGCCGTTGTTCATCGTGATGAAATTGCTCTGGAAGTCCGTCGACGTGTCTTCCGCCTCGGACAGCGTGTACGACATCAGGAACTGATAGCGGTTGGAAAGGCGGCGGTTGAGCGCGAGCGTGAGTCCGCGGTATTCGGTCTCTCCGAACGAGGTGTACTGAAGGATCGAAGCGGACGTGCCCGCGGCCGGAACCCCCGCCGCATTGTTGGCGTCGTTCGGACGACGGCCTGGGCCAAGCGCCGGAATCCTGGGGTTGTAGTCGATCGTGCCCAGTTGGTTGTAGCCGCGGACGTACAGGACGTCGGCGGAGATGGCCATGTTGCCGCCGAGCGTGCGGTCATACCCGACCGAAGCCTGGTGGGCATAGGGGGTCTCCAGTCCCGGATCGGCAGAGATTACGAGGCTGGCGTACGGAATCGTAGTCTCCGCGATGCGGCGACCCGGTGCGTTCCATGCGGCCACCGATCCAGGAAACCCTACGACGCGCGTTCGGAGCTCGGTACCGTCGACCCCCTCGGCGATCTGCGCGTTGGCGAGAATGTGGTTATCGTAGAAGATGCCGTACGAGCCGTGGATGGACGAGCGTCCATCGCCGCTGGGGTCGAACACCACCGCAAGCCGCGGGGCGATGTTGTTGTTGTCTTCGGGGATCTGGTACGTGTAGCTGGTGCCACCGGGCGCGGAGACCGTGAATTTAGTGTCGTAGACGAACTGCTTCTGGTAGCGAAGTCCGCCTTTGAGCGTCAGGCGATCGCTGATCGTCCAGTCATCCTGTGCGAAGAGGGCAACGTCGTAGTCATCGTACGAATCCCCGCTGCGGCCGTAGCCCTGCACGTACGCGGCCGGAAGACCGAGAGCAAACGCCTGGGTCGCGGTGAGCGGCACGGGGATCCCCGCCTGCGGGATGGCCGGGAGAGCCGAGAAGATGTAACGGCCACCGAAGTGCAGCGGCAGAGCCGTATTCTTCGTCTCGATGTAGTTCCAGTCGAAGCCCATCTTCGCGAAGTGTTTCGTGCCCGCGAAGTTGATGGTGTCCTTGAGCTGGTAGCGCACGTTTTCGCGCGGCTGCGGCGTGAACCGCTGCCGGCCGACGCTGGCCACGCCGACGATCTCGACGGTCGGACCACCTTCGAACTGATCGTCGCAGATGCCGTTGCATTTCGGGTCGAGTGAGCTGATGAGCTGGTCCTCGGCCGCATACTGACCGCGCAGCTCGTTCACCCATTGGCTGCTGAGCACGTCGGTTTCAGACAATGCCAGCGACCAGTCCTTGCGGTCCTGCAACGCGCCGCGGCTGCGGGCGATGATCCCACCGAACGGCTCAATGTTCTCGTTGAGGAGCTTCGCGTAATTGACGCGGCCCGTGAGGTTGTGGCTCTGCGTCCACTGGTGATCGATTTTGGCCAGGTACTCCTGCGACTCCACCTCGTACGGGACGTTCCCAACCTGGACCGGGAACCCGGCGGCATTGAGCAGGGCCGCCGCGGTCGGGTTGATGGTGACGAGGTTGTTCGAGTCGATGGCGAGCTTCTCCGCGGACAGGAAGAAGAACGTGCGATCGCGCACGAGCGGACCGCCGAAGGTCGCGCCGTACTGCGACTGATCGAACGGAGCCTTCTCGCGATCGATGGGGTTGCCGAATGTGTCTTCCTTCTCGAAGATCGACTTGGAGTTGAGCGAGTCATTGCGGAAGAAATAGAAGAGGTTCCCGCTGGGGTCATTCGTTCCGGAGCGCGTGATGATGTTCACCACGCCGCCCGAGGCCTTGCCGAACTCCGCGGAGTAGGAGTTCGTGAGCACCTGGAACTCCTGGATCGCTTCCTGGCTGAACGTCGCGCGCACCGCGCCGACGATCGGGTCATTGTTGTCGACGCCGTCCACCATGATGTTGTTCGAGCGTGCACGCTGACCACCGAACGAGAGTCCGGAAGTCGCCGACGCGCCCTGCTGCGGCGTGCGGTCCGTGGTCACGCCGGGCGTCAGCACGCTGAAGCTGAGGAAGTTGCGACCGTTGGTGGGCAGGCTGTCGATCTGCTCCTGGCTGACCACGGTCGAGATAACGGCCGAGGTCGTGTCGATGACCGAGGATGCCGCGCTGACGATGATCGTTTCTGACGCGCCGGCTCTCATCGTGAAGTCGAGATCGGCGCGCTGGCCGAGTTGCAGCCGGAAGTCCCGGCGCGACTGCGGCGCGAACCCGCTCAGCTCCGCGCTCACGTTGTAGACACCCGCGGAAAGCGCCGGGATGTAGTAGTTGCCCGCGGAGTCAGAGACCGCGCTCCGCGACTGGTTGGTCGCGGTGCTGGTCGCCGTCACGGTGACGCCGGGCACGACTCCGCCCGATTCGTCAAGCACGGTGCCTTGAAGGTCAGCGCCGGTCAGTCGCGCCTGAGCGAAGGTGAGGACCGGCGTCAAAATCAGGAACATCAGAACCATGAATCGTCTCGTCGTAAGGCTCATTGCCTGTCTCCTGTCTTTTCTCGTTGAGTCGTCAATACCGGGTCAATGACCAGAGTCGCAATGCGCTCGCGGTGGAAGGTCGCGTCGCCAAACTGCGTCTCCGAAGCTTTGCTGCGCTTGTAGTAGAGCTGAAGATCGTGCTCCCAGGTGAAGCCGATTCCCCCATGCACCTGGATCCCTTTGTTGCCCACTTCGCGAGAGGCGTCGGAGCAGTACGCCTTGGCGATGGAGGTGGCCAGCTTTGCTGCCGGGTCGTCGTGCGTCAGCGCCCAGGCGGCGTAATACGTCGCCGAGCGCGCACTCTCGGTGAGGAGGAGCATGTCTGCGCAGAGATGCTGAACCGCCTGGAACGAGCCGATGGCACGGCCGAACTGCTGCCGCGTCTTTGCATACTCGACGGAGGTGTCGAGGATCCACTGCATCCCTCCGACCATTTCCGCACAGAGGATCGCCGTGGGTACATCAAAGATGTCATCCCGAGCGTGAGTCGAGGGACCTGGGAGGGCGGCGCTGCGAGGCGTGAGCTCCTGATGCCCCTCCCGCCCAGGTCCCTCGACTCGACGCTCGGGATGACAGAGGCTGTACACCTTGCGCGTCTCATCCATCGACGGCCTGCGCGTGATGGCGAGCGCGCTTTTGTCGAGCGCCTCGATCCCGTCTGCGGTCACGGTGAGGATCACGTCAGCCACTTCCGCGTCGTACACGAATTCAAAATTCTGGGCGACCGTGGCGCGCATCTCCCCCGCCGCAATCGGCTCCAGCCACCGCCGCTTCTGCTCCTCGGTCCCCTGGCGCACGATCGCCGCGGACGCCGACATCGTGGAGAGCAACGGGCCGGGCATGCAGGCGCGACCCATTTCTTCCGCGACAGCCGCGGCCTCGACGATGCCCAGCCCCAGCCCGCCGTAGGTCTCTGGAATGATCAAACCCGTCCACCCCTGCTCGGCGACCGCGCTCCAGAGATCGCGGTCGTCCGCCGTGTCCGTGGCCATGATCTCGCGCACACGCTCCGCCTTGCACTCCCGGGCGAGAAAGTCGCGCGCGGACTGCTTGAGGAGGCGTTGCGGTTTGCTCAGGTCGAAATCCATCGTTCCATGCTCGTTGTCAGTTGTCAGTTGTCAGTTGTCTGCGCTGCAGCGTCTCGCGGGAACTGCTCCCGAGAGCCGCTGAGGCCCAGACAACCGACAACTGACAACCGACAACCATTTAGCCAACCGACAACCGACAACTGACGACCATTTCAATAGCTCTTCGGTAAACCCAATACTCGTTCGGCGATGATGTTGCGCTGGATCTCGCTCGTCCCGGCCTCGATGGTGTTGCCGCGGGAGCGGAGATAGCCGTACTGCCAGGAACCGTTGTCAAAGTCCGTCAGCTGGCCGTAAGGGCCGAGGATCTCCTGCGCTGTCTGCTGCGTGCGCTGGTTCATCTCACTCCAGTACAACTTCTGCGTGGACCCCTCCGGCCCGGTCTTTCCGCTCCGGGTGAGCGAGGTGAGCGCGCGGTTCGTATTCAGACGCAAGATCTCCAACTCCAGATACGCCTGCGCGAGCTTCTGACGAACGATCGGGTCAGAGCTTGCCGGCCTTCCATTGCGGTCCATCGTGTGCGACCGCGCAATCAATGCATTGAGATTTCTCCGAAAGATTACCTGAACTCCGCTCCCAAGATTCGCTCTTTCGTTCATCAGGGCCGTAATTGCCGTCGTCCACCCCTCGTTGACCCTCCCCAGGACCTGGGTCGCCGGGACCCG
>JANMSA010000336.1:0-10146 GCA_031388865.1 Acidobacteriota bacterium
CGACTCTACAATAACCAATCAAATGCTGGGTCCTTGGGTCGCCAAATCCCATCGCTGGCATGAAGTACCCACGAACCGGCTCTACTTGGTCGAGCCTTAATTAAGCCTTTATGAAGATTGCTACCTGGAACGTGAATGGAATCCGCGCGCGACACGAGCAATTCGTGGCCTGGGCAGGGTCCGAACAGCCGGATGTGATCTGTCTGCAGGAGATCAAAGCCAGACTCGATCAGATCCCACAAGCCTGTTCGCTAGAAGGGTATACGTGCTACTGGCACGGAGCGGGCGGGTACTCCGGCGTGGCACTCCACGTGCGCGACGAGTTCGCCCGGGCGGCAGTCATCAGCCATCCCGAGTTCGATCATGAGACGCGCATCGTGCAGGCTCAAATTGAGGACACAGTGTTCACCAGCGTGTACGTTCCGAACGGAGGGAAGGACTTCGAAGCGAAGATCGCCTTCGTCCATTCGCTGACCGCGTACGCCGCGGGGCTACGGGCGCAGGGGCTGAAGCTCGTCCTGTGCGGCGACATGAACATCGCCCGCTCGGAGATGGACGTCCATCCGAAAGAGCGCAAACTCGTGATCGGACAGTTGCCGCACGAACGCGACCTGTTCGAGCGCCTGCTGGCCGAGGGGGGACTCGTGGATGTCGGCCGGTCGCTGTGTCCGGACGACGAGAACTACTTCTCGTGGTGGGCGCCGTGGCGGAGCATGCGTCAGCGCAACATCGGATGGCGCCTCGACTACGTGCTGGCCAGCGAGAGTCTTGCCGCACGTGCCGTCTCGTGTCCGTCCCAACGCGAGGTGGGGACGAGCGATCACGCGCCGGTGGTGGCCACCTTTTCGTAGTTGCTGGTTTCTGGTTGCTGGTTGCGTGTGCCTGTTGTCGGTTGTCAGTTGTCAGTTGTCTGCGCAGCATGGGCTTCGAGACCGTCGTTCTGTTGTCGGTTGTCAGTTGTCAGTTATCTGCGCAGCATGGGCTTCGAGCCATAAGTCGCAGACAACTGACAACCGACAACTGACCACACGAGCTTCAAGCCATGCTGCGCAGAGAACTGTACGACGGACCGCAAATGAGCGGGTCGCTACCGAACCCGCCCTAAAAACAAAAAGCCGGCGAAAGTACGCCGGCTTTTTGCAACTGCGCGCGAAGACGCGCTATTCGAGCACGACCAGCACCACGCGGCGGTTGGCCTCGCGTCCCGCGCGGGTCTTGTTCGACTGGAGCGGGAGCGTGTCGCCGTAGGAGATGGTGGACATGCGCGCGAGAGGGAGCTTGTGCTCGCGCGAGAGGTAGCGGCGCACCGAGTCGGCGCGGCGCTGGCCGAGCTCCTCGTTGGCGCGCTCGCCGCCGGTGTCGTCGGTGTGGCCCTGGATCTCGATGAAGTACTGCGAGTCGAGACCCTTGACCCTTCCGCCGAACTCGTCCAGTGCAACCTTCGCCGCGCTCGACAACTCCCACGAGTTGAGCTTGAACTTCACCCGATCTTCGGAGAAGGTCTGCTCGAAAACGACCTGGCCCTTGGCCAGGACGCCTGCCTCCTGTGCGCGCTTGAGAGCCTCCTGAGCGGACTGGCTCAGCTCCTCGAGACGGACGTCCGTCTGCTGCTGCTTCTGTTGCAGGTCTTCCACCTGACCGGCCACCGATTCGATCTTCTGATTCGTTCTGGCCTGGGAGGCGGAGATTTTTTCGTCGACGGATTTCGACGTGGCGCACGCACCCAGGAGTGCTGCCAGGGCGGTTGCCGAGAGAACTCTGCTGTACTTCATCATCGAGTCTTCTTCCTTTCGTTGCGCCTGGCTCTGCGAGTCGTAGCACTCAGCACCGGCGGTTCGGTCCCGCGGTAGCCGGCACGAACGCGGACTGAGCGGACACGCCCCGCGAGCTCAAGCGAAATGCGACGGTATTGGACTGCTCCTCGTGCCGTCGGCGTAAACCCAATCAAATATTGCGCCCGGAGCTCCGATTCGAGCACATTCATCGCATTTGCAAGGGCTTGCGGCTGGTTGCCGACGAACAACTTTCCCCCGGTTGCAGCGGCGAGCTCTTCCAGCAGGTCGATGTTGGCCATCTCTTCGTTGATGGGTGCGGTCTTCCGCCGCCCCGATTGCTCCCCAGGCTCGCGCAGCCCGAACGCGTAGATGGGGATGGCCACTCCCTCCATCCGTTTCTCGATCGCCGCGCGCGTCAAGGTCGACGCGTTGTCGATGCCGTCGGAGAGGAGAATGATCGCACGCGAGGGGTTCCGCCCGAGCTCGGTGCGCACGGGCATTTCTGCAAGAGCGTCGAAGAACGCGGTCTTGCCCCACGGTTTCACCACGTCCAGTGCGCGGGTGATGGCTGCCGGGTTCTCTGTGAAAGGGACTCGTTCATTCGCGTGGCCTTTCGAGTCGAAGACGTACAGCGCGAAGTCGTCGCCCTCTCTGCGGCGTGCGGTGAGCGCGTTGATCGCTGCCTTGGCGGCTTCCATCTTGCCCGCGAGGCCCATCGAGCCCGACCCGTCGAGCAGGATGGTCCAGGACACAGGCGCGTTCATCGACACTTCGAACAGGTCGGTGGCGACGCGCGCGCCAACGACGAGCAGCGCCACTTCTTTCGGCTTCAGGTCGGTGATGGGAGCACCCTTCGGGCCCAGCACGGTGAAGGGAACCATCACGTAACTGACGGAGACCTGCTCGTTGAAATCCTGGGCGGTGACGCTCGCCGTCAGAAACAGGGCCAGAGCGAGAAGACTTCGGGTCATGCTCCACAGAACACGATTCACGAGAGGGCAGTTCCCGCCGCGCGCGTCTCGCTCATCCCTTCATCAACGGAATGAAGGTGTCGTCTTCCTGATGCTTCCGCTCCCATTTCAGGAAGTCGTAGTAGCCGCAGCGGGACGTGTCCGGATACTCGTGGCAGACGCCGGGACGGGCGCTGTACACGGTGCAGCGGCGCGTCTTCTGGTCGATGAACATGCAGATTGTTCCGTAGATGGGATCCTTCTGATGACGGAGGACCTGCTCCCCTTCCTTTACCTTTGTGAAGCGGCGGCGCGCCGTTTCGACGTCGATGTCGAAGTGCTTGGCCAGGCGGTTCAGATCCTTGTTCTCGACGAGGATCCGTTCGTAGCTGCAGCAGTACGCGGGGCACTTCAGGCAGTCGTACGTGAGCTTGCGAGGGATCAGATTATCGATGGACATGACTTTTGCGTTCAGTCTAACGCATGCGCCTCGTCGTCGCCCTCGCCTCGCTCATTCTCGGTGCCTGCTGCACGTCATTGCCGCGCCTTCCTCTGAAGAGGATGGCCTTCCCTTCCATAGCTCCGGTTGACGAGCAGGCTGGCGAGCTGGTTGCCGGGCGCGTCTCCGAAAAAAGCGAAGTATGGCGCGACGAGAAGCGGGGCCGCGACGTGCCCGTGAAGATCTACGGCGAGCGCGGCCCCGTCGTGGTCTTCTCGCATGGCATCGGTGAAGACCGCGATTCCTACGCCTACCTAGGGCGCGCGCTCGCCGCCCACGGATATCGCGCCGTACACATCACTCACGCAGGGACGGACAGGGCGGTGCTCGAGCGCGGGTACCGCCATCTCTACCGGGCGGTGAAGCAGAAGGAGAACTGGGTCAACCGGCCGCTCGACGTCTCCTTCGTCCTCGATCGACTTGGCGCGAGCGAGGCGGCGATCGTGGGTCACTCCGCCGGCGCGTTCACGGCGCTTGCCCTCGCCGGAATGCGCATGACCGATGGCACCTCGCGCGATGCGCGGATCAAGGCGGCCGTGGCGATGTCGATGCCGCGCATGAAAGGCGTCGTGGCGCCCGGCGGCTACGATGCGATCGAGATCCCCGTGCTCAATCTCACCGGCACCTGCGATACGAGCATCCTCTATCGAACGTTTCCGAAGCACCGCCGCATCCCTTTCGATGCGTCGCATGCGTCGCGGCAGTATCTGGTGACGATGAAGGGAGTGAATCACGACACGTTCGTCGTGGAGGACCGTCGCAATGCGCAGATCGCCGCGGTGACGATCGCGTTTCTTCGCGCATGGATCAGCGGCGATGCAGAAGCCCGGAAATGGTTCGATGATCCCGGCACCGCAGAGGTCGGCGGTGTGCGTCTTTCCATAGAACGCAAAGAAAGACCTGCACGGTAACATTGGCACTTATGGACCACGCCGTAGCCCTCGTTCAGGCGTACCTGCAGCTCAACGGCTATTTCACCTCTGCTGAGTATCCGATCATCGCCAGCGCAGGCCGCAACGGCTTCCGCACCATCACCGACATCGACATCCTCGCGTTCCGCTTTCCCTCCGGAGAGCCCCTGCTCGCGAAGAGCCGGCAGGAGCCCCAAGGGGTTGGATGTGTCCGGCCTCGATCACGGCCTCGCCGTTCCCATCGGTCAGATCGACATGATCATCGGTGAGGTCAAGGAAGGTCGCGTCGGGATCAACATGGGCATCCGCGATCCCGAAGTCCTGCGTACGGTCATCAACCGGTTCGGACAGGTGGGCGACACGGATCGCGTGGTCCAGCAGCTCCTGCGGACCGGACTCGCCGGGATCCCGCCGTCGTACACAGTGCGCCTCATTGCCTTCGGCTCTTTTCCGCCCGGCGAGGAAGTTCCTCCATGCCGCATCATCAGCCTCGGGCACGTTCTGCAGTTCCTGCAAAGCTACGTACGCAAGCACTGGCACATGCTCCGGCATCTGCAGTTCAAAGATCCTGCGTTTGGGTTCCTGATGACGCTCGAGAAAGCGCGTCGCGGAGGCGCGGGCCGGCGGGGGGAGCAGGGGGTGGAGATCGTCCCTCCGGCGGATGAGGAGCACTCGACGCCGGGTCGCCGCCGCGGCGAACTACCCGCGGTGCCGCCGCGCGAGCGTTGAGTGCCGGTGATCGTTGTCAGTTGTCAGTTGTCCGTGCAGTGCCGTCCGGACGAGGACTCCCGGACAACCGACAACTGACAACCGACAACGAAGATCTCCAATTCAACCGGCGATGCGGTTGCGCCCCTGCCTCTTGGCCTCGTAGAGAGCGGCATCTGCCGCGCCGACGAACTGCTGGGCGCCGGCGCCGCCATCGCGTCCTGGGATGACCGACGCTACGCCGATGCTGACCGTGAGGTGTCCATAAGGAGACGAGGGGTGTTGGATCTGCAGAGCCACGACTAACTCGAGGAGCATGGTCGCTGTCAGGTGCGCGTGCTCGCCGTCCGTCTCCGGCAGCAGCACGGCGAACTCTTCGCCGCCGTAGCGGGCGACCAGGTCGCTCGAGCGTTGCAGCGCGTCGCGCAAGGTCTGTGCAACACGGCGCAGGCATTCGTCGCCCGCCTGATGGCCGGTCCTGTCGTTGAACGCCTTGAAGAAATCGATGTCCAGCATCAGGAGCGAGAGAGTCGAGTGTCTGCGCGCCGCGCGCCGCCACTCGCCAGCGAGTGTTTCGTCGAAATGCCGTCGGTTGGCGACGCCCGTCAGCCCGTCCTGCGAGGAGAGGCGGTGCAGCGTCTCCACCGCCTTGGCCAGGTGTTCATTCGCACCCTCGAGCGCTCGCGTTTTCGCCTCGAGCTGACGAGTCGCCTCGGCCAGGCGCTCGTTGACCGAGGCCATGTTGATGGCGCCTGCGACCTGGTCGGCGAACGCCTCGAAGGCGAGTACGTTCGCAGGCGTGAAGACGTCGCCGGAGGTGGTCTTCAGATTCAACACCCCGAGGACGGCATCGTGAAAACGGATCGGGATGACGAGGTCGGACGTCAGTTGCATCTCGCGCGGCACGTCCCCGCCCTCACCCGCCTCGTACATCACGATGGAGGGCGCGAGCGGGAAGTGCTCGCGGATGAACAGAACGATGCGTTGGAGGAGCTCTTCGAGATCGGTGGCCTGCAGTGCTGTTCGGGAAACCTCGCTCATGAGCTGCATGAGGCGGGCGCGTTGCTGCAGCTCCTCATAAAGCTGCGCGCTGGCGATTGCGCCTGAGATCTGGTCGGCCACGGTCTCTAAGAGCTCGAGCTGTCCGCGGAACGCTGCCGGCCGCACGCTCTCCAGGTTGAGAATGGCCACGATCTTCCCGTGGTGTTTCACCGGCACGCACAATTCCGACTGCGTTCCCGGCATGGTCTCGACGTAATTCGGCCACGTGTGGACATCGTCGATGAGCACCGAGCGTCCAGTCGTTGCGACTTCTCCCACCACTCCGCTGCCGAGCGGGCGGTTGTAGCCGATGTGGATGGCGGTATCAACAGGGCCGCTCATCGCCTCGCATACGAAGACCTGGCGCTCGGGATCGATCGACACCAGTGCGATGAACTGGCAGTCGAACTTTCGCAGCAGAGTGTCCGTGATGCGCTGGAGCATCGGCCGCAGCTCGAGCCCGAGCGAAGCGATGCGCCCGACTTCGATCAGCAGTTCGAGGGAACGGCGCTCTTCGCCCGCAGCTGGTGTGAGCTCCACCCGCGCAGTTTACGCGCGTGCGGGGTTTCCCGGCTGGGACGCACTGCAATTGAGAGGTTCTGGCTGACACTACTCGATCCTCACTTCGACCCGCTGACCGAAGAGACGATTCTGGGGGACGTCAGTCGCTAAAGCGCTTCATCAGCTCGTTCACCTGCTCGTAAACGTGCTGCATCGATGTTTCCACCGCGATGGTCGTCGGATCGGGGAGGCGTTCCTCGACCCGGACCAGCGAAAGAAGCTCATCCGTGGCCCAGAGGATCTCCGCCAGCTTGTCCAGGACCCGTTCCGACATCGGAATGTGGATGGCGGTCATTGCATCGAACTCCAGCGCGACTTTCTGATTCACTCTACACAGGAGTGATGGCCGTCTCGATATCCCTACCCCTCACTCTCCCGCCGGCGCTATTCTGACGCCCCTGTT
This sequence comes from Acidobacteriota bacterium, assembly GCA_031388865.1. Taxonomy (GTDB): domain Bacteria; phylum Acidobacteriota; class Thermoanaerobaculia; order Gp7-AA8; family Gp7-AA8; genus QHVT01. The sequence goes on from JANMSA010000336.1 coordinate 6,849, forward strand.
TGATTGCCAAGGAGATCTCGATGGTTCGATTCGCAGTAGTCCTGATGGCGACCGTGACATTCGCGGTCAATGCCCAGGTACCCGCGGCCGTGAACGCCGCAGGTGTCGGCGTGCCGGACCAGGCTTAGATCGACGCCAGCCCGATCATCCTGTCTGCCCCCTCTCGCCGCGGTTCTGAGGCGAAGCGGCCCTCACCCAACGCCGATGGGGTCTGACCCCATCAGCGTTGGGTGCGCCGACGCCAGAGCGCGAGTTGCGCTTACGCCCGGCCCTTGCGAGGAGCCTCCGCCGCGCGCATGGCCATCATGGCTGCGCCTTCGACGGGGGGGCGGAGGGGAGGCTGCAGCGATGCCCCCGGCGCGTCGCGCTCCAGGCGGAGGCGCATCGGGTTCAACAGCAGGTCGCCTGCGTGGAACGCGCCGCCCACGTAGGCTACCGGGAAGTCGGTATCCGTCATGTGCAGCTTGCGCGCGATTGCCAGCACGCACTCGGCGAGCTCTGAGCCTCCGCGACCGAGGATGTCGCGCGCGACTTCATCGTCGGCCTTGGCAGCCTCGATGACGAGCTTGCCGTAGCGCGCGATGTCGTCGACGTGCGTCGTGGCTGCGTAGACGAATGCTGGCAGGTCCTCTGGCTGGCACATCTTGTACTCGAGGCAGAGCAGGCCGGTCATCGCCGTCGTGAAGCCACGACCGTCGTGCGCACGTACGATCGCGGAGAGGCCCTCGCGCGCGATCCAGAACCCGCTGCCTTCGTCCCCGAGCGTGGGCCCCCATCCGCCCGCGCGCGCTTCGTCGCCAGCGATGTTGCGCCCGAAAGCCACGGAGCCCGTACCGGAGATCACCACGATCCCCGCGCCGAAGCCGATCGCACCGGTCAGCGCGATGCGGGCGTCCGTATCGACGATGAAGTTGCCTCTGGGAAAGAAGATCCGCAGCGCATCGATCACCCTCTCGCGGTGTTCCGGGTGATCCGAGCCGGCGATGCCGCAGTACGCGTACTCGACGTTTCGGATCGCGATGCCCGCCTCGACCAGAGCCATGTTGACTGCGCGTTCGACATTGCGGGTCGCGACTTCGATTCCCACTCGCAGATGATTCGATCCGGCGGCCAGTCCGGATCCCAGCCGGTTCCCCAGCTCGTCCACGACGATGGCGGCGGTCTTGGACGCGCCTCCGTCCACTCCGATGAAAAAACTCATGCGTCGCCAGTATTGCAAGAATCGACGCGAATCCTGCGTGCAAGCTCAACTGGAGAGTTGGGCGCTGGCCTTGCACTAGGATTTCCCGCACAGCTCGAATGTGCAGGAGGAGAAACGAAAGATGAGACGCAAACAACTTCTATCCATGGCAGTCGTGGCGGTGGTCGCAGTGGCCCTGCTTTCGGCGACCGCGTGCAAGAGCAGCGGAATGGCCGTGACGGCTCGTGGTCAGCTGCTGAAACTGAACATCAGTTCTCCGGCGGATCTCCCCGATGGGGGAGACGAGAACCTGGACGTTACGATCAGCAACCGTGGGGTCAACAACATTCAGGACGTTCTGCTCGAGGTGGAGCTGCCGCCTCAACTGGTGGTTCTCGACCAGACCAACGAGAATGGCATCAACGTAACGCACACGCCCGGAACGAACATGTACCGGTTCACGTTCGGCAACATCCAGCCGACCGAGAGCTCGCGGGTTCGCTTCCGCGTCCGCACTGCGTTCGGAACGATGAGCGAGACCGGCAGCGTCAAGGCCACAGCGTGGCAGAGCGGGCTTCCGGGCAACAAGCTCGTCGAGACCGCGGTCATCAAGCTGCGCCGGTAAAGCAGCCAACCAGTCAAGTACATGGTGGGGTCAGACCCCACCATGTACTTGACTCTACAATGCGCCGATGGCGCCACCAGAACACCTTCCCGCGACGCAGCGTAAAGACCTCGAGGACCGTAAGCTCCTCGACAAGCCGAACAGGGCGGAGACCCTGCAAAGCGACTCCTGGCGCGTACTGCGGATCACGAGCGAGTTCGTCACGGGATTCGATCATCTCGCCGACGTGTATCCCGCCGTCTCGATCTTCGGCTCGGCGCGCACAGTGCTCTCCGACCGTTACTACGACGACGCCGTCCGCACCGCCGAGCTCCTCGGCCAGGCGGGTTTCGCGATCATCACGGGCGGAGGCCCGGGAATCATGGCCGCCGCGAACAAAGGCGCGCAGGCCGCCGGCGCGTTGTCGATCGGCTGCAACATCCAGCTCCCCTTCGAACAGGATGTGAATCCGTACTGCGACAAGGCGATGACCTTCCGCTACTTCTTCGTGCGGAAGACGATGTTCATCAAGTACTCAGAGGCGTTCATCACCTTCCCCGGTGGCTTCGGCACTCTCGACGAGCTTTTCGGTGCGCTGACACTCATTCAGACGAAGAAGATCTCCGACTTTCCGGTGATTCTCTACGGCAGCGACTATTGGTCAGGACTTCTCGACTGGCTGCGAGCACGCGTGCTCGCGGCGAACAACATCGCCCCGGAAGATGTGGATAGCATCCACGTCGTCGACACTCCCGAAGCCGTTCGCGACATCGTCGTCGAATACCACCGGAAGGCGGAAGCTCACAACGCGGACGAGTAATTGATTCGTTGCGAGAAACACGGAACAGGATTCTCTCCTGATCAATCGCCAACCGGCGCCGACAGGGCGATTCATGGCATCCCGCTCGCAGTTATCGAGAGGGAAAGGAGCCTACACAGATGCGTATCCAGGAAACTGATCGGATCTTGAAAGAGTCCCGCCATGCGCGCAACTCCGTCGCCTCGCAGCAGCATGAGGAGCATGGTGTCGTGGCCCGGACGTGGCGGACGATCTCCAACAAACTGACCTCACTCTTCCGCAAACACTAGATCTCTACGCGGAGCAAAACCGCCGCTGGAGGCGGCGCGTACGGTAGCCGGTGGTGCGAGCAACAGCGAAGCGACCACCGGACTGCGTCGGAAATGGAGATCGACCCTGAAAGGGTCTGCGGTGCCGCGCGCCATGTCCCGCCATGATGACGCGCGTCATCCAACGACGGACCCTCATCGTCCCGGTATCGCAACACCACGGATGCGAACCATACACGCCGGAGGCGTGATGGCAAATAGCCGGTGGTTGAGCGCGTAGCGCGCTACCACCGGTTGCCCGGTTCCCCCATGGTCGCGCCCCGGCAGGGCCGCAGGACCCCCGACGGGACGTGTGCCGCCATGCGGAGCTCCCCGTGGCAGGTCCCGCGCCCTGCCGGGGCGCAATACAAAACCACCGCACGTTCCGGTGGTACCCGCGCTTCGCG
>JANMSA010000367.1:0-2203 GCA_031388865.1 Acidobacteriota bacterium
GAAGACTCGAAGACCCCGACTACTGCGGCGCGGGCATATGCAGATCGACGAGAGTGATCCCGATCTTCTCCGCCGTCTCGCGGGAGCGTTCATCGCGGTAGAACTCGCCGAAGTAAATCGTGCGGATGCCGGCGTTGGCGATGAGCTTGAAGCAGTTCCAGCAGGGAGAGGCGGTGGTGTAAAGCTCTCCTCCGTCGAGGGACACGCCGTTTTTAGCCGCCTGCAGGATGGCATTGGCCTCCGCGTGAACGGTCGTAACGCAGTGTCCGTCCTCCATCGCGCAGCCGACATCGTCACAATGGGGAAGGCCGCGGATCGAGCCGTTGTAGCCGGTGGAGAGGACCGTCCGGTCGCGGACGATCACAGCCCCGACGTGCTTGCGGAGGCAGGTGGCGCGGGTCGCGGCCTGGTGGGCGATGCCCATGAAGTAGGTGTTCCAGTCGGCGCGCATTGTCGGGGTGGCAGTATGCAGCAGGGAGCGTGCCGGGGCCAGAGCGAGCGATCAACGCACCGTGGGCGAGCTCAGGCGCGCAGGTTATTAGCACTTATGCACCAAGACATCCCAAATGCGCGGTTCTTTATGTGGTTAGGCCATAATTGAGACCCGGAAGTGCTTCATTTACGTGGGTTTAACTCCATGGACTAATGCTCCATAAGTGAGTGGTTTTAGGCGAGTTTTCCGTTGACTCGCAGCGGCCCTTTCACGACAATACGCCCTCACCTACGGCTACGTAGATCACTAAATCCTGAATTGGAGCACGCATGAACAAACGCTATTCAACAATCATCTTTGTCCCGCACGCGCGGGCCAAGTTCCGAAAGTTGAAGGTGTCCCATCGCCTGCTCTTTTCGTTGATCTCGCTGGTCACCTCGTCCCTCTGCCTGTCGACGTTCTTCTCGGTTCAGTACTTCACGTCCCTCTCCCAGACTCACGAGCTGTCCAAGCTCCGCCATGAGAACCGCGAGTTGCAGACTGCGAATGAGCACTTCGGCAAGTCCGTGGATTCGCTGCGCACGCAGCTCCGCACCGTGGAAGACCGCACCCGCAAGCTGGCCATCATCGCCGGCATCACCACTCTCGATGAAGCGAGCCAGGGCGGCTCCGGCGGGCTGCGCAACGACGAGTTGTCGGTGAACCCCTACCGCGACGACGTCGACAAGATGAGTTTCCGCTCGAACAACCTGAACAAGGACCTGAGCGCGCTGGAAGAGAAGTTCCTCGCCCAATCCCGCCTCCTTTCCTCGACCCCCTCCATCGCGCCGGTGCGCGGCATCCTCACTGACGGCTTCGGCGGCCGCTCCGACCCCTTCACCCGCGAGCCGGGCAACCACGCCGCGATCGACATCTCCTCTGCAAACGGCCAGCCCGTCCGCTCCCCCGCCGACGGCATCGTCGTCAAGGCCGAGTGGGCCAACGGCTACGGCAACGTAATCTACGTCTCGCACGGCTACGGCTACTCGACGCGCTACGGCCACCTCTCCAGCTTCGCCACCCGTCCCGGCCAGCGCATCAAGCGGGGCGAAGTGATCGGCTACGTCGGCTCGACCGGCCGCTCCACCGGCACGCACCTCCACTACGAAGTGCGCGTGAACAACAATCCGGTCAATCCGCTCGAGTACATCCTCAACGCGTTCTAGCGCGTCTACGCGCGGTTGTCGGTTCTCTCGCGTCTTCGCGCGGTTGTCGGTTCTCAGTTGTCGGTTGTCTGCGCATTGTCTCCCGGGACGATATCCCCGCTGAGCGCCAACGCTTCGACCGATCCAGAGCGTAGGCTGTGCGTTCAGGACCTCGTCCGTCCATGCGAAGACTCACAGACAACTGACAACCGAGAACTGACAACGAGCCGCGCAGACGGCGACCGAGAACTGACAACAGCCGCGCAGACGGCGCGCGGCTACTCGACCCGCTCTTCCTCGCCGACCGCCAGTCCCCACCGTTCCGTGATGCGTTCGTGCGTCAGCCAGCGCTCGCAGTCGAGCGCGGCCTGGCAGCCGCTGCCCGCAGCGGTGATGGCCTGCCGGTAGATGTGATCGACGACGTCGCCGCAGGCGAAGACGCCCTGGATGTTCGTCGCGGTGGAGTTGCGGTGCGCGAGGCAGATGTAGCCTGCCTGATCGAGCTCGAGCTGGTCGCGGTAGGGCGCCGTGTTCGGCGTGTGGCCGATGGCGACGAAAAGACCCTGCGTCGCAAAGTCGCTGGTCG
>JANMSA010000376.1:0-7602 GCA_031388865.1 Acidobacteriota bacterium
CTTTTACTGCCAGCCGGCTGCCACAGAGTGCCCCCTCATCCGCCTTCGGCACCTTCTCCCCCTCGCGGGGGAGAAGGGTCTCGATGGAATAGTTCTCGTCGAATGGGGTGAGGACTGGAGTTGCTCATTCGCGACTCGAAGCTCCTGAAGAAACTCGACTCGTCTGCGATGAGTTTTGACTCTCAGGGCCTCTAGTGTGGTGTGTCGCAGAGAAGGATGAAGCACTAAATGAGACACTACTCCAGTGTCCACGTTTCCCGACCCACGCTATGCCCCGAACGACATCGTCGCCATGGGTGAAGACCTCCGCGTGGCCACGCTGCGCGAGGCGTATCGGAAGGGCATTTTTCCGTGGCCCCACGACGGCCTTCCCCTGCCCTGGTTCTCGCCGCGCGAGCGGGCGGTGATCCTGTTCGATGAGCTGCGCGTAGGGCGGTCGCTCGCGAAGACGCGTAAGCGTACGCCACTCACCTTCACCATCGACCGCGATTTTCGGGCGGTCATTCGCGCCTGTGCGCAGGCCGGCCGGCCCGATCAGGATGGCACCTGGATCGCGCCGAACATCCTCAGCGCGTACACAAAGTTCCACGACTCCGGCGAAGCGCACAGCATCGAAGCCTGGGACGGCGACGAGCTGGTGGGCGGCCTTTACGGCATCGACGCCGGCGGCGTGTTCACGGGCGAATCGATGTTCCACCGCCGCTCCGATGCCTCCAAGCTCGCGCTGCTCTTCCTGATCGACCACCTCTCTCTGCGAGGCGCGACCTTCCTCGACTGCCAGGTCATGACCCCACACATGGAGGCGCTCGGCGCACGCGAGATCCCGCGCGCGCAGTTCCTCGACCTGCTGGCCGAGGCCCAGGCAAAGGGGCTGCAGCTGTTTTCGGCCACCCGCCCTCCTCTGTCATCCTGAAGTCGCCGCAGCCGGCATTCCCGGCGGAGGACGACGAAGGATGCCCTGCCGATCGCTCCTGCAGAGTGAAGGAGATGCTTCGCCCTCTTCGGGGCTTCGGGATTGCACTGGATGCGCCCCTACTGCCTGGCCTGAATCTCCTTCGCCAGACGCATGAACGCCGTCGTCATCTCGTGCATGGAGTGGATCACGCCGACTTGAAACGCCGTCGGCGGCTCCCCTGCTGCGCACGCGCAGGTATTGCACGGACCGCCGCGGCCGCCGTCGTGCTGATCGATCAGGTGGCCACACGCGCAGGAATCTTTACCGAGCTGCATCACTTCCCTCCTCGAACGTACTCTAAGATAACCTTTCATGACCCGGCGCGCGCTCTCGCTTTTCCTGCTCCTCCTCTCCGCGTGCGGGACGACGGCTCCTGTGCGTGATGAGGGACCGGACGAACGGCACGACCAGCCCGACCGGGCCGCCGCCTATCGCGCGCTGAAGCAGGCCGGATCCGACGACCCGTTCCGCAGCCTGTCGCTCGCCCGCGAGGCCATGCGTCGGATGGATCGCTACTCGACCAGCGAAACCACACTCGTGGACGGCTCCGGTCCACGCCCGCTCGACTCGCCCGACAGGCCGCCCATCGGCAAGTGGCGCTTCCTCGGTCCCGGCAACATCGGTGGCCGCACGCGCGTGCTGGTCATCGACCCGACTCAGCCGAAGATCATGTACACAGGTGGCGTCTCCGGCGGGATCTGGAAGACTTACACCTCGGGCTTGCAGTGGGAGCCGATCGGCGACGACCTGGCGAACATCGCCGTGAACTCTCTGGTGATGCATCCCACCGATCGGAACACGCTCTACGCTGGTACCGGCGAAGGCTATTTCCGCGAGGAAGTGCGCGGCACGGCCCTGCCTCTTCGGGGAGACGGGATCTTCGTCACGCACGACGCGGGAGAAACGTGGACGAGATTACCGGGCACGGATACGAGCGACTTCCACTTCGTGAATGACCTCGTGATCAGCAGGCAGGATCCGTCGCGCGTCTATGCAGCGACCCGAACCGGCGTCTGGCGCTCGGGCGACGGCGGCTCGACGTGGAGGCGTACGCTCCCGTCGAACGTGACCGGCGGATGCCTCGAGCTCGCGCACCGTGGCGATACCTCCGGCGATTACCTCTTCGCGTCCTGCGGCACCTTCGAGCAGGCCACGGTCTGGCGCGCGAAGAACGGCGAGAGTGACGCTCCGTGGGAAGCCGTGCTGTCGGAGCCGAACATGGGCCGCACGTCCCTCGCAATCGCCCCGTCCGATCCATCCGTAGTCTACGCGCTCTCCGCAACGAACGAGCCGGGAGCAAAGAATCAGGGCCTGCTGGCCGTCTACCGCTCTTCCGCGGATGGCGATGCCGGCTCCTGGCAGACTCGCTCGACCGCTGCCTCCGGACACGTCGCGTCGCAACTGCTCTCCAACCTTCTCACCGGCTCCGGAGACGAGTGTCTCGGCAGGGCCGACGAGTTCTACACGATGGGGTGGTACTGCAACACGATCGCGGTCGATCCTGTCGATGCGAACCGCGTCTGGGTGGGCGGCGTGGATCTCTTCCGCTCCGAGGATGGTGGTCAGAGCTGGGGAGTGGCGTCGTACTGGTGGGCTACATCCGGCAATCACGCATCATTCCTCCACGCCGATCAGCACGCGATCGTGTTCGATCCGCGGTACGACGGCTCCTCCATGCGCCGCGCCTACTTCACGAACGACGGTGGCATTTATCGCACCGACGACGCACTCGCGGAAACCGGCACCGGTCCCCGCGGTCCCTGCGATCCACAGAGCTCGAAGATGCGCTTCAGCGCGTTGAACAACAGCTACGGGGTGACGCAGTTCTACCACGGTGCCGTCTCCCCCGACGGCGCCACGTTCATCGGCGGCGCGCAGGATAACGGCACCATCATGGGTCGTTTCCAGGACGGCCCGGACCGCTGGCGTCCCGTCTACGGCGGCGATGGTGGCTACGTGGCGTTCGACCCTGCGGAGCCAAAGCTGATCTACGTGGAATCGCAGTGGGGCGGCATGCGCCGGTCCTCGAACGGCGGCCTCTCCTTCAACGACATTCGCTTCGGCCTGGCCGGTGAAGAGTTTCTCTTCGTGACGCCGTTCACACTCGACCCGAACCACACTCGAAGGCTGTGGCTCGGCGCACGGTCGCTGATGGTCACCAACAACCGCGGCGAGCGATGGAGCCGCGGCAGTGCCCCGTTTCCTGCGCTCGTCTCGGCGGTCGCCGTGGCTCCGGGCAATAGCGATCGGGTGCTCGCAGGACTCGCAAACGGCCAGATCGCGCGCAATGACAAGGCCACGATGTCGGACATGACCACCGAGTGGGCACTGGTGCAACCTCGTGAAGGGTTCGTGTCATCGATCTCGTTCGACCCCAAAGACACGAACATCGTCTACGCGACGTATGCCGGCTTCGGCGGAGCACATGTCTGGATGTCCGCCGACGCCGGCGCGACGTGGTCGCCGCGCGACGGCAACCTTCCCGACATGCCCGTACACTCCATCGCCGTCGACCCCTCGCGTGCCGGCCGTCTCTACCTCGGCACCGACCTGGGCGTCTTCGTCACTCTGGACGGCGGCCGAAGCTGGAGCGTGGAGAACACAGGCTTCGCCAATGCGGTGACCGAGGCGCTGGTGATCGCGCAAGGCGTGAACGGCCCCGCGATCTACGCCTTCACGCACGGCCGGGGAGCATGGCGCGCGGAGCTCGTGACCTATGGACCGCGCCGCCGCAGCGTGCGCTGACGCCGCCGCGCCCGGTCAGGGTTCTGGTTTGGATTGCTGGTGCTTGCGGGTTTGTTGCTGGTTGCTGGTTGCTGGTTGACGATCGGTAATAACCAGCAACAAACGGGCGAAAAAATCACAGACTCTCTGCGATCCGCCGGGCGATCAACTCGTATCCCTCCCCTCCCGGATGGAACCGGTCAAGGGACAGTCGGTCGCGGTGGGAGAAGAGGTCTGCCGTCTGCACGAGGGTGAAGTTCGCGTCGCTGCCGAAATGCTCGAGGAGTCGCGCGTTCCAGCGGTTGACGAGCGGTGAGAGCAGCTTTCCTTCCGGTGTCGAGACGAAAGGGTTGTACAGCCCGATGAAGAAGATCCGCGCGCGGGGATTCACGCCTCGAATGCGCTCGACAGCCTGCTCGATGCTCGTGAGCACGCCCGTCATCCTCGTCTCCGCATCTCCTGGTGCGGCGGTGCGCCAGTTGTTGCCCCCCCAGAGGTCGTTGCCGCCGATGGAAACGATGATCACGTTTGCCTCGCGGATGATCTGCTGCACGTTCTCGGACTGGAGCTGCTTGAGGAGGTCCGGCGTACGAGACCCGTTCACCCCGAGGTTGTAGGTGCGGCGCGCGCCAATCTTGCGGCGGGCCAGTTCGGCGTCGAGGCGGCCGGGGATGCCGAGACCACGCTCGTCTCCCGCGCCGCGGGCGAGCGAGTCGCCGAGGATCAGCGGCGACACGAGGGCGCGCGTCTGCGCGGTCGTCGCGACAGGCGGACGGGGAGCAAAGTCCACCGGCGTGCCGCGCTCGCCGCGAAGATACGAGACGAACCCGTACGCGAACACGGCCACCGCAATGAGCGAAACGGTGAGAGGCAGGTACCAGAAGAGAAACCGTCGCATGCGCCTTTTTCCACTCGAGCCAGTGCCGCAAGGTAGCATGACGGCCGATGAATGGCGCGCTCACCGCGACCCACCTGACCAAGGTCATCGGCGACCGCACCATCGTCGACGACGCCTCCTTCGACCTCCGGCCGGGCGAGGTCTTCGGGTTCCTCGGGCCGAACGGTGCCGGGAAGACCACGACCATCCGCATGCTCGTGGGGCTGATCAAGCCGACGCACGGAAGCGTCACCGTCTGCGGGTTCGATCTGCGCAAGCAGTTCGAGCAGGCCATGCGCTGCATCGGCTGCATCGTCGAGAACCCCGACCTCTATCGCTTCATGAACGGCCGTGAGAATCTCGAGCATTTCGCGCGCATGCTCGGGGTGAAGTCCACCGAGATCGAGCGTGTCGCGGCGCTGGTGAATCTCTCCCACCGCCTCGACCAGCGCGTCGGCACCTACTCCCTCGGCATGCGCCAGCGGCTGGGCATCGCCCAGGCCATGCTCGGCAGTCCACGCGTGCTCATCCTCGACGAGCAGGCCAACGGCCTGGATCCTGCCGGCATCCGCGAGATCCGTGAACTGCTGCGCTCACTCGCTGTCGAGCATGGCCTGGCGGTATTCGTGTCCAGCCATCTGCTTGCGGAGATCGAGCTCACCGCGGACCGCGTGGCGATCATTCACAAAGGGCGCATCCTCCGTAGCGGCACCGTGAGCGAACTGATCTCGAGCCAGCGCGCGATGGAGATTCGCGTGGACGATGTCGATCGCGCCACCGCGATCGTCCGGGAACGCGACGTGACGGTCACGGCGACCGGCGATCTGCTCCTGCTCCCGATCGAAGAGTCGGACACCCCCGCCATCCTCGCGGCTCTGACTCAGAACGGCGTCTCCGTCTTTCATGCAAGGCCACGCGTGCAGACTCTCGAAGAGATGTTCCTCGAGGCCACCGGCGGCGAGTCGGTGGACTGAGCCGTTTGCGGGGCGTAGCATCGCTCCATTACGCGCTCGCGGGTTCCTTCTCGTTGCGATCATGGTTGCCGCGATCGCCGCGGCGCAGGAAACCCTGCTCTCGTATTCACCGAGGCGATCGAGGTCCGTGCCGATGGGACGATCTGGCCGCTGGAGAGCCGCCAGCACGGCCGGAATGAAGCTCATGGTCACCGTCGAAGATCGCGCCTCCGGCCTGCGGTCGGTGATCACCTCTCCCCTTCCGGAGCGCGGGCGCTGATAGAGTCGAGTGGATGCTGGCTCTGATCAGGAACGAAACGCTCAAGCTTCTTCGCCGCCGCCGCTTTGCGATTGTCGTGGCGATCATGCTGGTGATTCTGGCGATGATCTCCTACTCGCAGTACCGCGAGTTGCGCCAGTCGCGCAACGCAAACTGGCGCGCGGAGCTGCAGGAACGGGTCGCACGGTACGAGAACCAGCTCCGGCGCGGACGCGTCAACGAGTCGTGGGCACGTTCCATCCGGGCGGAGATGGGCCGGCTGCAGTTCTACCTCGACCGCGGGATCAACCCCAATCAGCCCACGGCTCCGCTGGTCGTGCGCACGTTCGCAAATGCCGCAGGGTTTCTCCTGCTCCCCCTCCTCATTGCCGTTCTGGGCAGCGACATCGTGTCGGCGGAGAACGCCGAGGGCACGGACAAGCTCCTGCTGACCCGTCCTGTTCGCCGCTGGAAGATCCTCACGTCCAAGCTCCTGACGTTGTGGCTGTTCTCCTCTCTGACGCTGTTTCTCGGCGCAGCGATGTCGTACGTCCTCACCGCGCCGCTGCTCCCCGCGGGTGGCTGGGATGCGCCTTCATTCAACGGATTTCAGGTCAATGGGGGGACGCTCAATCTGGATAGCGTGCGCCAGCTTCCACTCTGGCAGGACGCCCTGCTCGCGTACGGCCTGGAGTGGTACGCCCTGCTGACCGTGGCCTCGATCGCTCTGATGCTATCGGTCATCTTCAAGTCTTCAGCAGCCTCGATCGGAACCATGCTCGCGTCGCTCATCGGCGGAACCATTCTCACGCGCATCAGTCCCGACTGGACCGCCGGCAAGTATCTGTTCGTCAGCGCCCTGCCGCTCGCGGACTACTACACCGGCCAGGCTCCTCCGTATGAGGGAATGTCGATGACGTTCTGCATCGTCCTTCTTGGGGTTTGGGCGCTGGGCGCGCTTGCCGTCGCGTACGGGCTATTCGTCAAACGCGACGTGTTCGGATGAGAGGCCGCAGTGGCGCTGTCATGAACCCGATTCCTACTCGTGAACCGCGCGATCTGACGGTCGCACCCGGGCTCCGGCCCGGGAAGAGCTCCCCGCGAGGATCCACTATCTTGTTTCGACGATGCTCGTCATCGTTGCCGTCATTCATCTGATCCCCCTGCAGGGCGTGATCGGTAGCGAGAGGCTCGTCTCACTCTACGGTCCCCTCCCCTTCGATGAGCCCAACCTGGCGATCCTCATGCGGCACCGCGCAGTGCTTTTCGGCCTGGTGGGCTCTTTCCTTCTGCTCGCGGCATTCCGGCCCCTGTTTCAGACGGCAGCGTTCATCGCAGGGTTTGCCAGCGTCCTCTCCTTTCTCGGGCTGGTGTGGTCGATCGGCGACCACAACGCGCTGATTGCGCGCGTGTTTACGGCCGACATCGTGGCGCTGCTTTGCCTCGTCATCGGTGTGGCAGCGCGTGTTTTTCAGCGAATCCGCATGGGACCCCGCTCTCCGCCATGAACGCATCGCCGTGCTTGTAGTGGATCTCCTTGCCGTCGGGCGACCAGCGCGGAACAGCATGCGTTCCATGGCACGACCTCTTCGCACTCGGCTCACTGCTCTGCGAGATGGCCACGGGAAAGCCAAGGGCCACGAGCGTCTGTGAGAAACGCGGCTGCAATATGAGGAGGAGACCATTCGTTCTTACCGGTAGGAGTAAGACAGGAGGGCGGCGATGCGTATCACATCGAAAGGACAGGTGACGATTCCGCACGAGGTCCGGGAGAGATTCGGTCTCCTGCCCAATACGGAAGTCGAGTTCGTGACGAAGAGAAACTCAGTGCAGA
>JANMSA010000395.1:0-5434 GCA_031388865.1 Acidobacteriota bacterium
CAGGGTGCTCGTGGCGAAACCGGCTCGCAGGGGACGCAGGGCGAAAAGGGCGACCGCGGAGAATCGGGCGCACAGGGAACTCAGGGCGAGAAGGGCGACCGTGGGGAAGCTGGTGCGCAGGGAACTCAGGGCGAGAAGGGCGATCGCGGGGAATCTGGCGCAAAGGGAACTCAGGGCGAGAAGGGCGATCGCGGGGAATCTGGCGCGCAGGGAACTCAGGGAGAGAAGGGAGACCGTGGGGAATCAGGCGCGCAGGGGCTGAAGGGCGACAACGGTCAACCGGGTGCGCAGGGCTCCAAAGGCGACCAGGGTGACCGTGGGCTGCAGGGAGACCGCGGCTCGAATGGCGCGACGGGCGCGACGGGCGCCCAGGGTCCGATGGGACCGCAGGGTCCGCAGGGCGCGAAGGGCGATTCAGGCAACCCGGGCTTCACGGCGAGCGCAGGCGGCCCCTACACGTTCCCCCCGGGTGGCTCGATCACGATCCACGATCCGGCGGTGACCCAGAACAGCTTCATCGTGCTGATCTACGTCGAGGTTTCCCACGGCAACGCCCTGGGAGTCGATTCACAGAGCAGGGGATCGTTCGTAGCCTCGGGCAGCCCCAACAAGCCATTCAAGTACCTCGTCGTGACGATGCAGTAGCGCCCCGGCGCATGCGCAAATAGGGCACCGGCTTGCGGCCGGTGCCCTATTGATGTTTCAGGGGGTAGACAGTGGCCACCCTGTACGCAGTGAGCAGTAGGCAGTAGGCAGGAGAAAACCGCCAACCGCAACCGGATACAATCGCGCATCGATGATCGATCCGATCTCCTTCGCGCGCGAGCTCATCGACATCCCATCCCCCACCGAGAGCGAGTTCGCCGTCGGTGAATTGCTCGAGCGCGAGTTGGGCCGTCTTGGCTTCACCACTCAGCGACACGACGTCAGCCCGACCCGGTTCAACCTCCTTGCCCGCGCTGGTGGGCATCCGCGTGTGGTTCTCAACTCCCACATCGACACGGTGCCGCCGTGGTTCGGATCCTCTGAGGATGACCAGTATCTGTATGGCCGGGGGGCGTGTGACACCAAGGGGATCATCGCGGCGATGATCGCTGCGGGCGAGCGCCTGCTCGTGCGCGGCATCGACGAGTTCGCGTTCCTCTTCGTCGTCGGCGAAGAGACCGACTCGATCGGTGCGAAGACCGCCAACGCCGCTTTCGCGGACCTTGGGTCGGACTACGTGCTCGTTGGCGAGCCGACCGAATCGACGTTCGCTCGAGCTTCGAAAGGGGCGCTGACGTGCATCGTCCGGTTCGAAGGCGTCGCAGCGCATTCGGCGTACCCGCATCTGGGGGACTCGGCGATCCATCGCATGGTCGCAGCAATCGCGGAGATCAACGCTGCCGACTGGGGTCGCCACGAGGTCCTCGGCGACACCACCGTCAACGTGGGTGTCGTGCGCGGGGGGCAGAAGCCCAACATCATCGCGGCGGAGGCGGAGTGCGAGCTGATCTTTCGTCTCGTCACGACGCCGGAGGACGTGCAGGGGCGGCTCGCGGTGATCGTTTCCCGACATGGCGGAAGCATCATCATGGCGCGTGGAAACGAGCCGCAGTTCATGGTGGTGCCGGAAGGCGCGGTGTCGCAGGTCGTGTCGTTCAACACCGACGTCCCCTGGCTCAAAAACCTCGGCAAGCCGTTGCTGTTCGGCCCTGGCTCCATCCTCGACGCGCATGGAAAGAACGAGAGGATCTCCAGGAAAGATCTTCTGGAAGCAGTCGGTACGTACGAGCAGATGGTGCTCTCGCTTCTGCAGGGCAACGTCGCGTGACCCCGATGATCTTCACGGACTCCCACTGCCATCTGACGATGTCCAACGCGGAGGCGAACCTCTTCGCCGCACGCGAGGCGGGAGTGCGTGGGTTCGTCGTCCCGGCGACGAACCTTCAGGATGCGCCGCAGGCCATCGCCATCGCCCAGGCGAACGAGGATGTCTGGTCGGCCGTGGGGTTTCATCCGCACGACGCGAAGCATTGCAACGACGCCTCCTTCGCCGAGATCGCCCGTCTCGCGCGGGAGGACCGTGTGGTGGCCATCGGAGAGATCGGTCTCGACTATCACTACATGCACTCCCCGCGCGACACGCAGCGCGAGGTATTCGAGAGGCACATCGCTCTGGCGAACGAGCTCGATCGGCCGATCATCGTGCACAACCGCGAGTCCACCGATGACATGGTGGAGGTGCTGACACGCAGCGGAGCGCGGGGCATTCTGCACTCCTACACGGAGTCGCTGGAGGTCGCGCGCAGGCTCGTCGACCTCGGCTTCGTGATCTCATTTTCGGGCATCGTCACCTTCCGCAATGCAGAAGCGCTGCGCGACGTCGCCCGCGGATTGCCCCACGAAGCCGTGCTCATCGAGACCGACACGCCCTACCTCGCGCCCGTCCCTCATCGCGGGCGCGACAATGAGCCGGCGTACGTGATCCGGATCGCCGAGCTCCTGGCGACGCTCTGGGGAGTGTCTCTGGAGCGCGTGGCGGAGCAGACCAGCGCAAATTTCGAGCGGGTCTTCTCGGTTAAACTTCCGCAGCTCTGATGTCCTCGCGTCCGGACCTTTCCGTCGTCTTCCCCGTGTTCAACGAGGAAGAAAACCTCCCCATCCTGATGCGGGAGATCGCGGCAGCGTTGCAGGAAAAGGGCTGGACCTACGAGATCGTGGCGGTGGACGACGGCTCCTCGGATCGCAGCCTGGAAGTTCTCCGGAGCTTGCGCTCGCAGTATCCGACGCTGCGCGTGCTCGCACTGCAGAAGAACAGCGGCCAGACCGCGGCTCTCGATGCAGCATGGCGCGGAGCTCAGGGTCGCCTGGTCGTCTCGCTCGACGCTGACCTGCAGAACGATCCGGCGGACATCCCCACGATGATGCGCAAGCTCGACGAGACTGCCTCGGACATGGTCATCGGGGTGCGTGTCAACCGCGCGGACACGTGGAGCCGGAAGATGCAATCAAAGATCGGCAACGGAGTGCGCAACTGGATCACCGGCGACCAGATCACCGACACCGGTTGCTCGCTGAAGCTCGTCAAACGGGAGGCCATCGACCGGGTGCGCCTCTTCACAGGCATGCACCGCTTCCTCCCGACTCTGGTGCGCTTCGCCGGCTACAAAGTGGTGGAGATGCCGGTCCATCACCGCGCCCGCCAGTTTGGCCAGTCCAAGTACGGAGCGATGAACCGCGCGTTCCGCGGCCTCGCGGACTGTTTTGCGGTGCGGTGGATGGGTAGGCGGATGCTGAATTACGACGTGAGAGAGGTTCCCCGATGAACCGTGTTGTCAGTTGTCAGTTGTCAGTTGTCTGCGCCGGAGCGCGAGAAGCCGCAGACAGCCGGCAACGGACAACTACCACCACCACAGATGGGGTGCGGCGGCGATGAGGACGGACAGCGAACAGTTGTCGGTGGTCTGTGCCGCAGCACCGGGAGTCGCAGACAACCGACAACGGACAACCGACAACCGCGGCGGAGCGCGCGAATGAAGTGGGACCTCTGGGTCGCCTTCGGTCTGGCCGGACAGCTGCTCTTCGGCTCGAGGTTCATCGTGCAGTGGATCTCGTCCGAGCGGAAGAAGACGAGCTACATCCCGGTGGGCTTCTGGTACCTCTCGCTGTGCGGCGGCATCGTCACCGCGATCTACGCAATTCACCGCCGGGACCCGGTGTTCATCATCGGCCAGAGCGCGGGGTTGCTCGTCTACGTCCGCAACCTCATGCTGATCTACCGGCGCCGCGGCAATGCTCAATCAGGAACAGAGGCAGCGACTCCTTCAGATCGCGCGTGAGGCGATCGAGGCTGCCCTTGCTGGACGGACGACCCCGTCCGGCCGAACGGCCCAGGCTGGGTTGCCGGTTCTGGATGCGGAGCTGACGAGGCCCAGCGGCGCGTTCGTTTCTCTTCATGACAGGGACGGTGACCTGCGGGGCTGCATCGGCTCCATCCAGGCAGTTGCACCGCTTTTTGAGGCTGTCGCGTCCAATGCGGTCCATGCTGCGTTCCGCGATCCCCGCTTCGGTCCCCTTCGTCCGGCCGAACTGCCGGAGCTCCACATCGAGATCTCGGTCATGAGCCCGATCGAGCCGGTCACGGAGATTGAGGCGATCGAAGTGGGCCGCGACGGCTTGATCGTGACTTGCGGCGGCTGCACCGGCCTGCTCCTCCCGCAGGTCGCCAGCGAGCGCGGCTGGAACCGGGAGACGTTCCTCTCCCAGACGTGCGTGAAAGCGGGCCTCCCTCCAGACGCCTGGCGCTCCCCGGGGTGCCGGATCAAGAAGTTCTCGGCAGAAGTATTTGCCGAGCCAAGCCACTGATTTTAAGAGACTTGGAGGTAGCGCTCGCTACGCTGGGCAATATTTCGCCTGATGCGGGGCGTTTTCAGGTGCGTTCCGAAAGAAACATCAAATAAAAGGAGCGCGCATGCCTGGAAAACGTCCCGTCTCGGATCGCCTCACCACCCGCGCCGCGCGCTTCCGCAAGTCTGCGGAGGGGCATCGCGTCGCCCGGATTCTTGGCGGCCGAGGCGCAGTAGCGCTGCTCCTTGGGACGGCCCTCTCTGTCGGCGGTATGTCGGAGACGATGGAGAACGTTTCGTTCCTGGTCGAGAAAGATCTGGACGCAGTGCGCGTGGTGCGCGTGAAAGGCGACAACGAGAAGGTCGTGGCCAACCTTCAGGGCAACTTCGCAGGCAATACCGTCTTCAAGCTGGCTCAGGTCCTTCCGGACCGTTTTGTCTCGCGTGAGCTGGCGATGTTCGATCAGAAGTGGATCGCGACCGAAGAGTGGGCGTCGGGCGAAGTCCGATCCGGGCAGGAGCTGCCTGGCGTGTTTGCCAACGAGATGCACCGCATCACGGATGCGCTCCGCGCGGAGTTCTTCGCCGAGTCGATGCCGTACGGGAAGTTGATTTACGAGAAGTCGAAAAAATACAACGTCGATCCTGCACTGGTCGCCGCCGTCATCGAGCAGGAGTCGCGCTTCAAGCCTCGCGCGAAGTCTCACGTCGGCGCTCGCGGATTGATGCAGCTCATGCCGCGCACCGGCCGATGGATGGGCGCTCGCGATCTCTACAACCCGGAGCAGAACGTCGACGCGGGTGTGAAGTACATCAAGTATCTCGACCGGCGCTTCAAGGGCGACACGAAGAAGATCGTCGCAGCCTACAATGGCGGTGAAGGCAACGTCATGCGCTACCGAGGGATCCCGCCCTTCCGCGAAACGCGCCAGTACGTCAAGAAGGTCATGAAGAACTACGACAAGCGGACCAGACAGCTGCAGCAATACTCACGGGACCAGGTCGGCGGGTCCATTCCGGAAGCGGACGGGACACTCACGCTCAGGTAGCTCGCAGCTCTCAGGAGGCCGCCTGATTTGAGCTCGCAGCTCGCAGCTCTCAGCTCG
>JANMSA010000413.1:0-24728 GCA_031388865.1 Acidobacteriota bacterium
GGCTTGTCTTTTCATCTCACGTGCAGCGCCTGCGTTGTGAAAAGGCTCAGGGTGACAACCTCATCACCCGGATCACCGGCCCGTGCGCCGTCAGCGGGCGAGTCTTACGGTCAGGACGCGCTCGTTCTCTCGCGCTCTCTCGAGCGCCACTTCGAGTGTCGCGACGACTGCGCGTGCGTTCGCGACCAGTTCCTCGAGCTCCGCATGCTCATCGTGCCCGCCTTGCTCCTCGCGCAACACGCCGGAGGAGAACGGATCCGACGGATCCTCGTCGGCGACGTGCAGCGCATGCTCCGTATCGAATGGATCGTCCTCGATGATCGTCTCGGCTTCAGGCTCGGACCTCATCGACAGCTTGGGTGTTCCCGCCGAGTGAGGCGCCACTCCGGACTTTTGAGACATGTCCGGCGCAGCGAGCGGCGGCTCCTCGTTCAACGTCGTATCGACGTTGTTCTTCAGGTTCTCGAGGATGCGTGAGACGGCAGTGCGCAGCGTGGCAGTGACACCCGTCCCGTTCAGCGCCGCCGCCTCGACCACGGGCACGTGGCCCGGGTTCATGTAAGCGTTCATCGCCTCTACAGAAGAGGCGTTCGGAAGATCGCGCTTGTTGTACTGGAACACCAGCGCGACCTTGTCCGGATCGAGCCGGTTGATGCGCAGGTTCGTCTTCAGGTTCTCGAGGCTCTCCAGGTTGGAACGCTGCATCGACTCCTGCG
The DNA here is from genome assembly GCA_031388865.1 of Acidobacteriota bacterium. Classification (GTDB taxonomy): domain Bacteria; phylum Acidobacteriota; class Thermoanaerobaculia; order Gp7-AA8; family Gp7-AA8; genus QHVT01. The sequence goes on from JANMSA010000413.1 coordinate 717, forward strand.
AATCGGCCACGAACACCACTCCGTCCGTGCCGCGAAGGACCAGCTTGCGCGTGGCGTCGTAGAAAACCTGTCCGGGCACCGTGTAGAGCTGCACGCGCACCTTCTGTCCGCCGATCGTCCCCAGCTCCATGGGCATGAAGTCGAAGAAGAGGGTGCGATCCGTCTCCGTCGACATCGAGATCATCTTGCCCTTGTTGTCCAGCTTCGGATTGGCGTAGATCTTCTCGAGGTTGGTCGTCTTCCCACACAGGCCGGGGCCGTAGTAGACGAGCTTCACCGTCACTTCGTTGATCGCCTTGTTGATCAGGACCATGGGCCGTCGGATGGTACTCGTTGCTGGTTGCTGGTGACTAGTGTGGTGACTCGTTCGTTCCTTGCCATGATTTGTGGTCACGGATCGGAGTGGGGTCAGACCCCACCCGATACTTAACCGGCGTCGCGCGATAAACTGTCTGCGCATGTCACGGAAAGACCTTCTCGCACGCGTTTATACGGAGCAGATCATCGGCGTCGTCCGGGAGGACAGCGCGGAGGCCGGCGAGGCGGTCGCCGAGGCGTATGCTCGTAACGGGATCCAGATCCTGGAGATCACGATGACCACACCGGACGCGGTCGACCTGATCGCGTCGCTTGCGAAACGGTACGCGCCGCAGATCGCGATCGCAGCGGGAACCGTGCGGAGCCCGAATGACGCGGCGCTGGCGCGTCGTGCAGGCGCACAGATCATCGTCTCGCCGCACACGGACACGCGCGTGATCGAGTACGCGATCGAGAACGACCTGCTGTGCGTCGCCGGCGCTGCGACACCGACGGAGATCATCCGCGCCTGGGAAGCCGGCTGCGACATCGTGAAGATCTATCCGGCGCAGCATCTTGGCGGACCCGACTACATCCGCACGATCCGCGGCCCGATCCGCGACGTGCCGATGCTCGCCGGCGGGCCAGTGCCCCTGGACATGATCGACGCCTATCTGGACGCCGGCTGCGTCGCCGTGAACCTCGGTGCCTCGCTGGCTGTCCCCGACCTGGTGAAGTCCGCGCAGTGGGAGGAGATCGGACGCCGAGCTCTCCTCGCTACGTCCATCGTGCAGTCGCGGCGGAATCTCGAGATGCCCGAGACGCCTTACGTCCACTGATGATCACACTCCTCGCCCTGCTCCTCTCGATCACGCCGGCTCCGAAGACCGACTGGATGCGCCTGGAGTCGTTTCATCTGGCGATCGGGATGAAGCGCGCCGAGGCCGTCGAGGCCGTGCGGTCCTGGAGCCCGAAGCCCGGCCGCAATGAGAATGAGGTGATCGTCGACTACTCCGGCGAACAGGCGCTGACGCTGGAGTTTCGCAAAGACCGCCTGCGGTCCGCGCGTTTCGAGCTCTTCGTCCTGCTGCCGCAGGCACGCAAGGCCTTCGAAGAAAAGCGCGCGGCACTCCGCGGTGCCCTCGGCGAGCCACGCAAAGCAACGCGCTCCGTCCTCATCTACGACGACAAACTCCCGAACGTGATGGTCGTCGTCGCAGACAACCCCCAGTCGGAACAGGGGAAGAAGGGGCTGGGCGTGCTCGCGGTGCGCTACTACGACCCGCGTTAGGCCGGCCGCGAAGCAGAAACCGCCGCTGGAGGCGGCGCGTACGGTAGCCGGTGGTGAGAGCAAAGCGAGCGACCACCGGACTGCGTCGGCGATGGGGATCGACCCTGAAAGGGTCGCGTACCGGTTCGCATTCGGAGGCGCCGGCTACCCTACGGGCCGCCTCCAGCGGCCACCACCTAGCTCGCGTTTCGCTCGCGTGGTCGGTGATCAGTTGTCGGTTGTCTGCGATGCTTCGCATGGACGAAGAACCTCGCGCAACCGATCCACGGGCTCGGGACGTAGTTTCCCCCAGGCCGAGATGCTCAGACAACCGACAACCGACAACCGGCACGCTACTGGCTGCCGCCGATCACCTGCGCGCCGGTCGTGTGCTCGCGTGCGACGTACTTGCGCGTCTTCCCTTCATAGACCCACACACCTTCGCCGAGGGTGCCGAGGTAGAAGCGGTCGCGGGAAAAGGGGTCGGGGAAGACCGAGGTGATGTCGGTGCCACGGAGTGGATGTGTGAGCTCGCTCCACTGAGACTCCATTGGCTGCCCGACGAGGATCTCACGGTGCTGGCGCGAGGTCACGAACAGCATCTGCCCCCCCCCGTGAACGGTGGCGTACTCTGCGTCCGGTGCCGCAGCTGTGTGCCACTGCAGACTCTGGTCGATCGTTCCTGCCTTGACGCCCTGCATGCCGGCGACGAACACGTGGTCTTCGCCGCCAACGGCTCGGATGGCGATGGAGCGTCCTTTCGCAGGCGCGTCCGTGACCGGGGCCCATTTCTCGCCGTCGAACACTTCCAGCCCGGCCCCGGTCAACGCATAAAGAGCCTTGTTTCCGGACCGTGTGCCGAGAGCCACGTCGACGGCCCGGCTCTTCGCCCCGGCAAGCCGGTACCAGCTCTTGCCGCCGTCACGCGTCGTGAAGACGCCTTCTGCCGTCGCTGCGAAGGATCGACTGCGGTTGAAGCGCACGACCTCATCCACGCGGATCGGGAAGCTCGATGGCTCCGCCTGCATCCACGTCTCGCCGTCATTGCTCCAGAAGAAGCCTTTCTCGGTGCCGGCGATGAACTTCACCTCGGCGTCAGCATCTGCCGCGATCGTGAGCGACAGCACCTCCGGCAACAAACCTTTGCTGGCGCGCTCCCACGTACGGCCGGCGTCATTCGAGCGATAGATCCCCGAGGAAGCGCCGCCGAACACGACTGCGGCGTAAACGCGATTCCGCTCGAACGGGTCCGGCGCCATGGTCGTGACGCGCACGTTATACAGTCCCTCGGAGCTCCGAGCAAACGTCTTTCCCCGGTCGTTGGACACGTACACACCGTCGCCTTCGATGCCGAGGATGATGCGGCCCGGACGCTGTGCGTGCAGAACGATGGAGTTGATGACCAGACCCTCGTCCGAGACCGTATACCAGCTCTTGCCGCCGTCGTCCGAGCGGTACAGACCGGCGACGGAGCCGGCATACACCACGTCCGGATTGCACGGATCGATCTTCACATCGTGAATGCGGCGGTTGTCGAAGCCGTCGCGATAGCGCGTCCAGAGGTCGCCGGTGTTCTTCGAGTTGTAGACCCAGCCGCAGGTGGCGACCCAGACGTTGTCCGGTTGCAGCGGGTCGATGTGGATCGCGAACATATCGGTGTCGAGCACCATGCCGTTCGCGATGTGCTTCCAGGTCTTCGCGCCGTCGTCGGTGCGCCAGCCCTGGCGCCAGGTGCCGACGTAGATGCGCTCGTTCGTCCGAGGGTCGATGGCCAGAGACTCGACATTGATCTGGTCGGAGATCTTCTCCCACGACTTGCCGCCGTCGCGCGTCCGGTAAACACCGGACAAGCCCCCGGCGACCAGAAAGTTCGCATCGGTCGCATCCACCGAGATCGCGCGCACGGAGAAGTCTTCAAGGCCGGTGTCGCGGCGCTCCCATGTGCGCCCACCGTCGGGCGACATGGCGATGACGCCGCCGCCCCACAGCCCCCAGCACGCGGCCCAGAGACGCCCCTCACGGTCGATGAGCAGGTTGTCGACGATATGTCCGGGGAATGGCGCACTGGCCCGGGGCGCGATCCAGCTCTTCGCGGCGTTTTTCGATACGTATACCTCGCCGGTGCTGGTGCCGAGATAAAGGGTGTCCGGATCGGCCGGGTCGGTGATCAGCGCCCGCACATCCGCGCCATGTAGACCGGCTCGCCGCCACTGCGCCGCTACCGGGACCGTGATCACCAGAACAACAAGGAGAATGAGGACTTTACGCATACCCGCCCGAGTGAGTGTATTTGACCATGAGCGGGCTAAGCAAAGCGGCCGCCATCGCCTTTGCCGTTGTCAAACAACGTTTCGGCGCGCCGCGTTCCTGGTTTGGTTGCTGGTTGCTGATTGCTGGTGGCGTTGCTGATGTTTTCGGTTGTCAGTTGTCAGTTGTCTGCGACCTTTCAAGAGGGGAGAGCCTCAGCGAGGGGTGGGCGTGGTTGGCGGTTTGCTGGTTCTCTGTTGCGGCGCCCGTGACTCTTCATTGATGCGAACCTCTCAGACAACTGACAACCGACAACCGACAACACACGCCGCGGCGCGACACTGAGTTATCCTCCGCGAACTATGGCAGCGCTCCGCACTTGCGTCTTTCCTTGCGCCGGATTCGGCACCCGGTTCTTTCCCGCGACGAAAGTCGTCCCGAAGGAGATGCTTCCGCTGGTCGACAAGCCGATTCTGCAGTACGGGATCGAGGAAGCGCGCGACTCCGGGATGGACAAGCTGATCATTGTCACGTCGAAGGGGAAGGAGTCCATCCTCGATCACTTCGACCGCACGGCGGAGCTGGAGGGGTCGTTGCGCGAACGGGGGAAGACCGAGCTACTGGCCGAGGTGGATCACGTGAGCCGGATGGTGGACCTGATCGCCGTTCGCCAGAAAGAAGCCCTCGGCCTCGGCCACGCGGTGCTCACCGCTCGCGACGCGGTGGGGGACCATCCATTCGCGGTGGTCCTGCCGGATGACGTCATTCTCGCCGAGGATCCGTGCCTGATGCAGATGCGGCGCGTGTTCGAAGAGACGGGGCGGCCGGTCGTGGCGCTGATGGAAGTGACGCGCGAGGAGACCACCCGCTATGGCATCGTGGCAGGAAAACTGGTCGGCGACCGGCGGTTCATGATCACCGACATGGTTGAGAAACCGAAGGTGAATCCGCCCTCGCAGTACGCGATCATCGGGCGCTACATTCTCCCTCCCGAGATCTTTCCGCTCCTCGAAAATACCGAGTGCGGCGCGGGCGGCGAGATCCAGTTGACGGATGCGCTGCGAGAGCTCGCCCGATCCGGCGAGTTTTACGGTTACGTGTTCACCGGCCGTCGTTACGATGCCGGTGAGAAGCTCGGCTACCTCAAAGCCACGGTCGACTTCGCGCTGCGGCACCCGGAGCTGGGCGGGCCGTTCCGCCAGTACCTGAAGACCTCCATCTCGTGAAGCAGCTGGACGTTCTCGACCTCGGCGAAGACACGCGCGATCTGATCCGCGAAGCCGAGATTCAGGGAACGCAGACCATTTTCGCGCGCAACGGGCGGCCCGTGGCGGTGCTCATCTCGCACGACGAGTACCTGGCGCTCCGCGAGACCATCGACATCGCCAACGACCCCGAGCTGTTTGCCAGGCTCGCTGAGGCCGATCAGGAAGAAGTCGAGGCGAGGGGCGTCTACCAGTGGCTGCGCTTCGCGAAGTCGGTGCCGCGCATCTTCGACGCCGCGTTCCGCACCATCGAGCACGACCCGATCGCCGGAGCCCCGCTGTTCGAGCCGCTGAAAGGCCTCTGGAGCTATCGCAGCCGTGGTCTGCGCATCATCTACAAGATCGCCGCGGAAGCGCGCATGGTCGTGATCCTGAGCATCACCAGCTCGCGATAAACTCGCCCCGTGAAACTCATCCTGGCCTCCGCCTCCCCGAGACGCCGGGAGCTTCTCGGCTCCATCGGAGTGGACTTTGAGGTGCGGCCCAGCCAGGTGCCGGAGGTCCACCAGCAGGGGGAGTCGCCCCGGGACTACGTGTCCAGGTTGTCGCGCGATAAGGCCCGAGCCCTCGCGGCTGAGCATCCCGCTCGCTGGGTCATCGCGGCCGACACCACGGTGGTGTTCGACGGACAGTTGCTCGAAAAACCGGAAGACGCCGCCGACGCTTTCCGCATGCTGACCACGCTCGCGGGTCAGACCCATCTGGTTTACACCGGGGTCACGCTCGAGAATGCCGGGCTCGGGTGGTGCGAGACGCGGGTGACGGAGTCCGAGGTCAGGATGCTGCCTCTGTCGCCGGCGGAGATCGAGTGGTACGTTGCCACGGGCGAGCCGTTCGACAAGGCCGGCGCGTACGCAGTACAGGGCGTCGGCTCGATGTTCATCGAGTCGATCCACGGCAGCTTCACGAACGTCGTCGGACTGCCCCTTGCTACATTGTTCCAGATGCTCAGACGGGCCGGGATCGACCCGTTGCGAGAGGCACGAGTTGAATAGAGCGTTGCTGGTTGCTGGTTCCTGGTTGCTTGCCGTTCCTCGCCTGGACACCACTTGCGGAGCCTGGGGCCAGAGGCGGAAACCGCAAGCCACCAGGAACCAGCAACCAGCAACATCCGCCAAAAGGCACCAACTTACGGAGCACTCCCAATGACCTCAGCTGCAAAAGTCGGCATCGTGATGCTGATCGCCCTGGCCGTCCTCGGCTACTTCGTCCTCCGGATCGAGGACATCAATCTCAACCGGTCCAGAACCACGCGCCAGTTGAAGGCTGTCTTCGATGACGTGGCCGGACTCGATGACGAGTCCGCGGTGCGCATTGCCGGCGTGAGGAAGGGTCACGTCACGGCCATCAAGGTGCAGCCCGACGGCCGCGCGGTCGTGACGATGACGGTCGATGACGACGTGCCGCTGCACTCCAACGCCGTGGCGAAGGTCGCGAACCTCGGCCTCCTGGGGGAGAAGTACATCGAGCTCGACCCAGGCTCTCCTCAGGCGCCGATCCTGGCGGATGGGGACATCACGTTGCCGGGCGTGCAGCCCGCCAGCTTCGACGATGTGACCGACCAGGTGGCCGCCATCGCCAACGACGTGAAAGCGATCACGACCTCGATGCGGGCCGTCATGGCCGGGCCGACCGGCCAGCAGCGTCTGGAAGAGATCGTGGAGAACGTGCGTCTCGTGACGGCGGACATGCGCCTGCTGGTCGCGTCCAATCGTGCGAATGTCGATGCGACCATGGGGAACGCGCGGGCGATCACCGAGCAACTCCGCGTCGAGATCCCGCGACTCGCCGATTCCATCGACAGGATGGCGCAGCAGATGAGCGGCACCGTGGGTGACAACCGCGCCGACGTGCGTCAGGTCGTGTCCAACATGCGCGGTCTCTCGGCGGATCTCCGCGTCACCGCGGACAACCTGAACGACATCACGGGCCGGGTCAAGAGCGGGGAAGGAACCGTCGGAAAGCTCTTCTACAGCGATGAGGCTCACGATCGACTCACCGGCGCGCTGTCGTCCGTCGAGAGCGGCGTGAAGTCGCTGCAGGAGACGCTCGGCCGCGCAAACCGCATCCAGCTCGACCTCGGCATCCGCGCCAACTACATGGCCGGGCTCTCCCAGGAGCGTGACATTGCCGGCGTGGCCACCGAGTACGGCAAAGGCAACTCCCGCAGCACCGTAGGACTACGCCTCGTGCCCAATCCCGAGCTCAACCGCTTCTACAACATCGAGGCGAGTGACGACCCGCGCGGCAAGCGCCGCGACAAGGTGAACGTGGAAACGAGAACGAACCCCGCGACGGGCGCGTCGGAGACGATCGTCACGGAGACCAGCCGTTACGAGCGCGACCTGCTCATCTCCGGACAGGTGGGATGGCAGCTCGACCCGACACTGGCAGTGCGCATCGGCCTCTTCGACAACACCGGCGGCGTCGGCGCGGACTACCGGTTCAGCGACCGCCTGATGGTCACTGGCGAGGCGTTCGACTTTGGTCAGAACCGCGATGACAACCCGCACCTTCGTCTCTATGGTGAGTACACGATTCGCAAGGAACAGCCCCGCACCCCGCGTCTGTTCGTGACCACGGGTGTCGATAACGCGCTGAACGACACGTCCTTCACGTTCGGCGGCGGCGTGCGCTGGCGCGATGAGGACCTGAAGTATCTGATCGGGTCGATTCCAATTGGGAAGTAGATCTTTGTCAGTTGTCCGTGCAGTCACGCCTGGACGACAGATCGCGGTGACCACGACCAGGAGTCACGACAGCCTGAACATCTGCACGCTGCCTCACAGACAACCGACGACCGAAAATCGACCACAAAGATGAGCGTCCCCCTGCAAGTGATCCTGCTCTTCGGCGGAAAAAGCGCCGAACACGAAGTCTCCATCCTTTCCGCGAGGTCGGTTGCAGAGGCCGCGCCGCGGGAGCGGATGGAGGTGACGCCGATATGCATTGCGCGTGACGGTCGCTTTGTCGCGCCGGAGCGGAGTGCGCGCATTCTCGATGGCGAAGAGAAGAGCGGGACTGGCGACGCTGACTTTTCGTTCGAGGAATGGTCGCGTACGACACAGATCGACGTCGTGTTCCCGCTGATCCATGGCACTGGTGGTGAAGATGGCTCGCTCCAGGGTTACCTGGAGATCCTCGGCCTGCCGTATGTTGGCAGTGGAGTGACGGCGTCCGCGGTCGCGATGGACAAGGTGCAGATGAAGTACGCCTTCGCGGCGGCCAGGTTGCCAATGGTCGACTTTGTACCGGTGCTCGAGCATGAATGGCGGAACGACCGCGAGCGCATCATGCGCGCGGTCATGAACGCGCTGCGCCTGCCCTACTTCGTGAAGCCTGCGAACGGTGGGTCTTCCGTCGGCGTGACGAAGGTGAAGAACGACGCCGACCTCTCCAAAGCGATGGACGCCGCGCTGCGCTTCGACGCGAGAGTCCTGGTCGAACGGGGCGTCGACGCTCGGGAGATCGAGGTCTCTGTGCTCGGAAACGACAGCCCCGAAGCCTCGGCTCCGGGAGAGATCCTGGTGGGGAGCGATTTCTATGACTACACCGACAAATATGTCGAGAAGAAATCGCAACTCGTGATTCCTGCGAAGCTGGCCGCTGACAAGACGGCGGAGATCCGACGCCTGGCGCTCGCCGCGTTCAAAGCCGTGGGCGCGGCGGGATTCGCGCGCGTGGATTTCTTCCTCGAGCGTGGCACCAACCGCCTCTACCTCAACGAGATCAACACCATCCCCGGGTTCACCAGCATTTCCATGTACCCGAAACTGTGGGAAGCCACGGAGCTCAAGTATCCCCGCCTCATCGAACGACTAGCCACGCTGGGGATCGAGCATTCGAAGGCTCGCCTCGATCGGGGAGCGTCGACGATGCAGTGGCTCGCGGAAGTGACGCCGCTGTCATGAAACTTCAGCTCGCAGCTCGCAGCTCTCAGCTCGCAGGAGAGTCGGTCATGACGCTCGCAGCTTTCAGCTCTCAGCTCGCAGGAGAACCGGGCGGCGAGCGCGCGATGCGAACTGCGCCGTGCCTCCGTCCTCCTGAGAGCTGCGAGCTGCGAGCTGCGAGCTGAAGCTGATGTGGCCCTTCCGCATTGCCGCCTCTCGATTGCGCCCCTTCGGCGTGACGGCGCTGCTGCGGGCGTAGATCGTCATCGTCACGGTCGCGTTGTTCCTCGTCGGTGACTACGCGCTGTTCGCGAGGATCTTCGAGGCGGTCACGAACGTCGAGCAGCAGAATCCAATCTTTGCCCTGGTCCTCCTGCGCAACTTTCTCGCTCTGGCCTTCCTCGTGGCCACAGTGGTCCTTTTCTCCTCCGCGCTGACAGCCGCGATCGGCGCATTCTTCACCGACCTCGATCTCGACCTGTACCACGCCGGCCCGAGATCGAAGCTGCGCGTCGCGCTGGCGCGGTGGATGAAGACGCTGGCGCAGAGTGCCAGCGTCGTCTTTCTCTTTCTGATCCCTCTGGTGATTGCTTTCGCGCATCAGTACGACAAGCCTGCCGCGTTCCCTCTGATCGTGCTCGTAAACCTCGGGCTGCTGCTGACCATCCCCGTCACCTTCGCAGCGATCGTGATCCTGCTGCTGGTGCGCTGGTTTCCCGTGCGACGCGTGCACCAGATCGTGGCCACTCTCGCTGTCCTCGTTCTCTCGCTCGTGGTCGTGGCCTTCCGCACGAGCAGACCGGAGCGCTTCTTCAACGAGCCTTCGACCGTCGACGTGGCAGAGGTGCTCCGCGCCATCGAGCTGCCGGCGATGAGCATCTACCCGAGCACGAGCCTGGCGGAGCTGATGACGCGCGACGACGTGCCGCCGATTGCACCCCGCATCGCGCTCCTCGCGCTGGGTGCCTTCGCGCTGTTCGTGCTGCTCGCGCGCCGGTGGTATTTCGCCGCGTTCGTCCGTGCTCGCGAGAGCATGGCCCCGGCGGCAATCGGTGCGGCCTCAGCGACGCACCTCCTGGACCGCGTCTTTGCCCGCGCCGATCCTCCGATGCGCGCCATGATCGGCAAAGAGGTGCGCACCATCGGACGCGATGTCGCCCAGTGGTCGCAGATCTTCCTCATGGCCGCGCTCCTGTTCATCTATCTCTACAACATTCGCATGCTTCCGCTGGGGGGCGATGCACGCGCCCCGATCGTCGCCTACGTGAACCTGGGCATGGCGGGCTTCGTCATCGCTGCGATCTGTCTGCGTTTCGCGTATCCGTCGGTGTCCGCCGAGGGAAAGGCGTTCTGGCTGATCCAGAGCGCGCCGATCTCCTACCGCGATTTTTTGAAAGTGAAGGTGCTGGTCTACGCCGCGCCCCTGACGATCTTCGCGCTGCTGCTGACCGCGATCGCGAACCTCATGCTCGGCGCGAACGCGGTCGTGTGGATCTCCACGCTGGCGGGTGCCTCCCTGCTGGCCGTCACGCTGGTCAGTCTCGGAGTCGGACTGGGTGCGCTCGCCCCGAATTTCAACGCCGAGAATCCGCTTCAGGTCGGCCTGTCCCTCGGGGGCTTCGCATACATGGCCGTCTCGATGGCGTACGTCGCGACGGTGATGGTGCTGATGGCTCGGCCGGTGATGCGCTACTTCGCGAGGCACGTCCTGGGGATCCACGACCAGAGCGGGTGGCTGTCTCTCGTCGCGCCGATCGTGATTGCGGTCACGCTGTCCGCGGTTCTCTCGGTGGTATCTCTCGCTGCTGCGGAACGCCGCCTCAGTCGCTCCAAAAGCGATTAGAATCCCATTCGTCACTCGAAAACTTAAGGAGAAGAAATGAGCGAGATTCCTCCGCCCACTGTCCCCCCTGCGATTCCGCCACCGCCGGGTGGTGGCTCGTACACGCCGCCCCCTCCACCGCCGCCGGGTGGCTACACACCGCTGGGCGGAGGCACGCCCTCGGGAGGAGCCCCCGCCAGCTCCGACAGGACCCTCATGATCGTCCTGTCCTACCTCGGCCTCCTCGCGCTGATCCCCTACCTGACGAAGAAGGAAGACCCGGACATCCACTGGCACGCTAAGAACGGCGTCGGTCTGTTGATCCTCGACGTCGTGATCATGGTTTTATTTTTCGTGATCAGCTGGGTCGTCCCTTCGAACATTCTGGGCTGCGGCATCGGCGTGCTTCAGTGCGTGGTGTGGCTAGGCATCTTTGCACTCCACATCTACTGCCTCATTCAGGCCATGGGCGGGAAACGTCCGCGCATTCCGGCCGTCACCGACTTCGCCGAGAAATCCCTCTAAGGAGAAATCAATGTCCTCATCGACTCCAGGTTCCTATACGCCTCCGCCCCCACCCACCGGCCCTGTTGGTACCGGCGGTGCCGGCGGCGGTGAACTCGTCTACCCAACCACTCCGCCGAAGGATCCGATCCTGGTCATGGTGCTGAACCTGCTCGTGGCCGGCGGCGTTGGCTACATCATCATGGGGCAGAAGACGAAAGGCATCGTGGCCATCGTCGTCTGGGTCGTCGGCTGGGCACTTTGCGGGATTCCTTCCGGCATCGTGGCCGTCGTCGGCGCCATCGACGGCTATCTTCAGGCCCAGCAGCTCCAGCAGGGCAAGCCTGTCGGGCAGTGGACCTTCTTCAACGATCACCGGTAGAACAGAGGGCCGGGGACGCCGCCGATCGCGGCGGGCCCCGGCCCTCAGTTCGTGATCAGTTGTCGGTTGTCGGTTCTCTGCGGGTTCTCGCGCTCTGGACGGCCCACTGAGCAACAAACCCTCTGACGTACGGTCTTGTCGACCATCTGCAGCCTCGAGTCTCCTGCAACTCCTGAAAGCACGGAAAACCGACAACTGACAACGTCGGCGCCGCGAACAGCTACAGCGGCCACACCGGCGTGTTGCGCACGATCCAGTAAGAGGTCAGCACCGCGAACGATCCCCAGGCGAAGCTCGGGCTCGTGAGAAATCGAGGGGACTCCCCGCGCACGAGGCTGGGAAGCGCGTAGAGCACGAGGCCGATCAGAACGAACAGCATCGGATTGAGCCGGAACGCCTCTTCGAAGTTTCCGTGCAGCAGCTGGTGCATCGCGCGCGTGATGCCGCAGCCAGGGCAGTCGAGGCCCGTCAGCGAGCGGAACACGCACCTGGGGTAGAACGCGTATGCGGTCGGTGCGAAGGTGTAGAGCACCCACGCACCGACCACCCCTACGCCGAGGGCACTAGCGAGTCGCAGACGCTTCACGATAGGCCTGGAGCATCGTGACACCTGAGAGGGCGAACCAGATCAGGATGCCGACCAGGCCGACGGCAAAGCCGATCAGCGTGAACATCTTCGCCTTCTTCGAGGCTTCCTGCGCGCCGGCAACATCTCCTACCGCCAGCTTCGAGTTCACCTGCGCCGAGAAGATGATGCCCACGATGCCCAGCGGCAGGCAGCAGCACAGCGTGACCACGATCGACTGCCACAGATAGTTGGGGATCCGCGCACCGGTGGCGGACGCCGCACCAAACGACGACGGCGACGGGGGCGGCGTGTAGGACTGCGCGGCTCCGGGCGCGAGAGAGCGCCCGCAGTTGATGCAGATTGCAGCATTATCAAGGTTGGAAGTACCGCAATTCGTACAGTTCACCATTCCTCCTTATTTCAACCCGCTTAGGCTGATGACCATGAACGCGCCGTATGCGAGTGCCGCCACAACGCCAGTCGCGAATGCTACCCAACACCACGTCCGCGCTTTGCGTGACGACGCCATCGCCGCCGGAACATCGCCGATTGCAAGCTTAGAGTTCACCTGTGCAGCAAAAATGATCGCGACGATTCCGAACGGAGGACAACAGCACAGCGTGCTCAGAATTGACTGGACGAGGTAGTTAGGGACCAGGGGGGGCGGCGCAAACCGGCGCACGCTCGTTGCGCAACCAAGGCAGGCGGTCGCATTTGCTGGAAGCTGGTTTCCGCAGTTCGTGCAGTACATTGGGGCCGTCCTATTGCGTTTGAATGCCTTCGGGGTACTGCGCGAACGCCCCGTTCGCGAAAATTATGTCCGCATCGAAGTCGGTCGTCCTGACCCCCCCCACATAATCCTGCAGCGATTCGTGCTCCCAGACCTTATCAGCCCCTGCGCTGCCGAACGCATAGTTCCGGCACGGGCCTTCCGCCGGCCAGCATTCGTACTTCATCGTCGTGCCCCAGCCGTCGAGCGCCGGCACCGCACGAATGTAAGTCGGCGTGAGCGCTCTCGTCAGCTCCGCAGCAGATCCCGCGCGAGGGTAGTCGTTCTTGTCCGTCGCGTAAGCCTCGGAGGCAGTGGCGACAGTTCGCATGTCGGCCATGGTCCGCTTCTGCCTCGATCGCTGAGTCGCCGTGAGCAGGTTGGGAATTGCGATCGCAGCGAGGATCCCGAGGATCGCGATGAAAACCAAGGCGCCTGCGGCAACCCCGATCACCACCAATGCCGTGTTTGTTCCCGCTCCAGAGCCGGGCGCCCGGCCTTGCGCGCCGTTCGCGGGGTTTCCGCACCGCGGACAGGGCGCGTAGGAAACCTGTGGCACCTCATTCCCGCACCAGGCGCAGAACGCCATAGCAATCGCTCCTCGAATGGATTTCAGCGATTGTACTGGCGCGACGGCGAAATGAGTAGGAAGTTCCGCAGCGCCCTGTCGCGGAGTTGCCGCGCTACCAGCGCAGCAGATCCTGAGCGAAGCGAAGGATCTCGCGGCCCTCTGAAGGCTCGTGGGTCCGACCTCTCCAGGGCTGACCCTTCGCTGTCGCTCAGGGTTTCACGTTAGGTCACCACATCATGCCGAGCTGCAGCCTGGCCGCTTCCGACATCATGCTGCGGTCCCACACGGGGTCGAACACGACCTCGATGTCGGCGTTGCGCACGCCGGGGAGCTTCTCCACTTTCATCTTCACGTCGCCAGCGAGCACAGGTCCCATCCCGCACCCCGGCGCGGTGAGAGTCATCTTGATCTTGATGTCCTTGCCACCTTCCGGCAGCTCCTGCAGCTCGCAGAGGTACACCAGGCCGAGGTCGACGATGTTGACCGGAATCTCGGGGTCGTAGCAGGTCTTGAGGGCATCCCAGACCAGCTCTTCGAGCTTCTCCGGGGTGATCTCTTCCACGGCAACGCCGCCTGCCGGCTGCGACGCCTTGCCGATGGCCTCGACTTCGTCGCCGGATACGCGGACCATCAGCCCGCGGTCGGTGATGAGCGTGTACGTTCCACCGAGAGACTGAGTGATCGTGGCCGAGGCGCCCTTCGGCACCAGGACCTTCTCTCCGCTGGGGATCATGATTGCTTCGGCACTACGACTGAACGTGATTTCTTCTCTCATTGTGGTTTGGCCCCGCCCTACTCCGTAGTCACCTTCTCGTCTGTCCCCTCGAGCGCACTTCGTAGCGTATGCCACGCCAACGTGGCGCACTTGACGCGCGCCGGGAACTCACTCACGCCGGAGAACGCCGCGAGACGCCCAAGTTCTGCCGCGCTGAGGCTGCTGGAATCCCCGGTGACGAGCCCGTGGAACGTTTCGAAGAGCCGTTGAGCTTCCTCTTTCGACTTCCCCTTCACCGTCGAGCTCATCACGGACGCCGATGCTTTGGAGATGGCGCAGCCACTGCCCGTAAAGCTCACCTCCCGGATGGTGCCGTCCTCGAGCTTGAGAAAGATCGTGTAGTGATCGCCGCAGAGCGGGTTGTAGCCGTCGACCCGATTCGTCGCGTCCGGCATCTCGCGGAAGTTCCGCGGGTTCTTGTTGTGATCCAGGATGACCTGTTGGTACAGCTCTCTCAAGTCGGACATCAGCCAAAGACCTCGATGACTTTGTGCAATGCGGCAACCAGCGCATCCGCCTCGGCGCGCGTGTTGTAGAGGCCGAACGAAGCGCGTGCGGTGGCGGGCACGTTGAAGCGCAGCATCAGCGGCTGCGCGCAGTGATGACCGGTGCGGATGGCAATGCCTTCCTGGTCGAGGATGGTTCCGATGTCGTGAGGATGGACGCCCTCCAGGACGAAAGAGATCACCGCCGCTTTCTCTGGCGCCTGCCCGATGATGCGCAGCCCATCCACTTCCTCGAGGCGAGCGGTCGCGTACAGGAGGAGGTCGTGCTCGTGGGCGGCGATGGCCTCCACGCCCAGGTTCCCGACGTAGTCGAGCGCAGCGGCGAATGCGACGACGCCCTCGATGTTGGGAGTCCCCGCCTCAAACTTGTACGGCAGCGCGTTGTAGGTCGTCTTCTCGTAGGAGACGGAGAGGATCATGTCCCCGCCACCCTGCCAGGGAGGCATGGCGTCGAGAATGGACTCGCGTCCGTAAAGAACTCCGACGCCGGTCGGCCCATAGACCTTGTGTGAGGAGAACGCGTAGAAGTCGCAGTCGAGGTCCTGCACATCGACCAGCGTGTGCGGGACGCCCTGCGCGCCGTCGATGAGAACCAGCGATCCGTTCGCGTGTGCCGAGGCTACGATGCGCTTCACGGGATTGATCGTACCGAGGGCGTTCGAGGCGTGATTGACGGCCACGAGCTTCACTCGCGGATTGAGCATCCGCTCCAGCTCTTCGATCTCGAGCTCTCCTGCATCGTTCACAGGCGCAATGCGCAGCGTTGCGCCGGTCTGTGCGCAGAGCATCTGCCAAGGCACGATGTTCGAGTGATGCTCGATGGCGGTGATCAGGATCTCGTCACCCTCGTGGATGTTGACGCGGCCCCACGTCTGCGCCACCAGGTTGATGGACTCCGTGGTGCCGCGCGTGAAGATCACTTCCTTGATGTCGCGGGCGTTGATGAAGCGCTGCACCGTCTCCCGCGCGTTCTCGAACTGGATGGTGGCGACCTCCGACAGATAGTGCACGCCGCGGTGGACGTTCGCGTTCTCCTGCGAGTAATACCGGACGATCCGGTCGATCACCGCCTGCGGCTTCTGCGTCGTGGCGGCGTTGTCGAGATAGACCAGCCGGCGTCCGCGGGCGTTGCTGGAGAGGATGGGGAAGTCGCGACGTACCTTCTCGACGTCGTAGGGCCGAGGGTCGAGGGTCGAGGGTCGAGGGTGCATGTTGGCCGCTAGCGCAGAACTGGTCATGGTCATCCCTCGGCCCTGGGCTCTCGGCCCTCGGCCCTTCGCTCCGGCATCCGCTCTGGCAACGACTGGAACAGCGCCCGCCCGATCTGCTCGCGGACGGGCTCGACCTTCATCCGCTCGACGATCTCGCTGGCAAAGGCGAACACGAGCAGGTTGCGCGCCTCGTCATCCGCGATGCCGCGCGAACGGAGATAAAACAGCGCCTCCTGGTCGATCTGCCCGATGGTCGAGCCATGGGTGCACTTCACATCGTCGTTGTGGATCTCGAGGTTCGGCTTCGAGTCGATGATGGCAGTCTCGCTGAGCAGGAGGTTGCGGTTCTCCTGCCTCGACTGCGTCTTCTGCGCGTTCGGGCGAACGATGATGCGTCCGTCGAACACTCCGCGGGAGCTCTGGTCCAGGATGCCTTTGTAGAGCTGAGTCGAGTCGCAGTGCGGCTTGATGTGATCGACGACCGTGAGGCTGTCGAGATGCTGCGAGCCGGTGCCGACGAACAGTCCGTCCAGAGCCACGCTGGCTCCTTCGCCGTCGAGAGCCACATGCGTCTCCGTCCGTGCGATGGCACCGCCGAGGGTGACGCTGCGCGAGGTCACGTTCGCGGCGCGCTGCTGGTGGATGTAGATGTTGCCTGTGTGGAACGCTTCCCGCGCCTCGCACTGGATCTTGTAGTGATCGACGACAGCGCCTTCGCCCGCCTCGATCTCCGTGACGGTGTTCGTGAAGTAGGCGCCAGTCCCGATGTACGTCTCGACGATGGTGACCTGCGCGTTTGCGCCAACGCTGATGACGTTGCGCGGATGGGACCAGATCCCGGTCGCGGGCGAGCTCGAGGAGCCGTCGCCGCGTCCGACGAAGAGAAGATGGATGAAGCCCGCCACGACGGTGTTCGCCGGTACGGCGATGCACGCTCCGCCCTGTTCATTTGCATAGTTGAGCGCGACCATCCGGTTGCGCTCCCAGTCGGCAATCCGCATCTCAGCGCATTCCTCGAACTGCGCGCTGCCGGTCCGCTGCACGTACCGTCCGTTGACGAACACCAGTTCCAGCGCGGCTTTCCCAGCCAGCGATGCCGGCGACTCGAGATAGACGGGCGAGTCATCGACGCGCCAGGAGACCTTCTGCACCGGCGCGAGGTTCGTGTAACGCCACTCCTCGATGCGCGGAGTCGGCCAGCCGAGCTTTGCGAACGTCTCCGCCGCCTCTTCCCGCAGGCTTGCGATCGCGCTGGTCACGCGACCTCCTCCTCGATCCACTCATACCCCTTCTGCTCGAGCTCCTCGGCCAGCTCCTTGCCGCCCGACTTCACGATTCGCCCGCCCGAGAGCACATGCACGAAGTCCGGGATGAGGTAGCGCAGCAGGCGCTGGTAATGCGTGATCACGAGCACGGCGTGCCGCTCGCTCTTGAGTGTGTTCACCCCTTCAGCCACGATGCGGAGCGCATCGATGTCGAGTCCGGAGTCAGTCTCGTCGAGGATGGCCAGCTTCGGATCGAGCACGGCCATCTGGAAGATCTCGTTGCGCTTCTTTTCCCCGCCCGAGAAGCCTTCGTTCACGCCGCGGTTCATGAATGCTTCGTCCATCTCCACGACCTTCATCTTCTCGCGCGCGAGCTGTAGAAACTCCATCGCGTCCAGCTCTTCCTCGCCACGATGCTTGCGCATCGCATTGATGGCCGCCTTGAGGAAGTAGATGTTGTTCACGCCGGGGATCTCTACCGGATACTGCATCGCCAGAAATACTCCCTCGCGGGCACGCTCCTCGGTCGTCAGCTCCAGAAGATCCTTCCCCTCGAACAACACCTGCCCGCTCGTGACCTCGTAACGGGGACGCCCGGCCAGTACATTGGCGAGTGTCGATTTTCCGGAACCGTTCGGTCCCATGATCGCGTGGACCTCGCCCGCATTGACGCGCAGGTTGAGACCCTTCAGGATTTCTTTGCCTTCGATTCCAGCGTGTAAGTCTTTGATTTCTAGCATTGCTTTGTCTTCAATCCTCGAGCGAAGCGAAGGATCTATGGAGCCCTCTGCATGCTCGTTCTTCCAAACCCAATCCTCGAGCGAAGCGAAGGATCTACTGAGCCCCCTGCATGCTCGTTCTTCTGCTCCGCTGGCTGCTCGTATCACGTCGTTGGCTTCGGTCTTCAGAGGGCTCCATAGACCCATTCGCTTCGCTCAGGGTGATGGAGCGGGTCAACCGACTGCTCCTTCCAGCGATACGCCCAGCAGTTTCTGTGCTTCCACGGCGAACTCCATGGGCAGTTCGCGAAACACCTCGCGGCAGAAGCCGTTGACGATCATCGACACCGCGTCTTCCGCGGTGATGCCGCGCTGCTGGCAATAGAAAAGCTGGTCTTCACCGATCTTCGAGGTCGATGCCTCGTGCTCCATCGTGGCGGTGGAGTTGCGCACCTCGATGTACGGAAACGTATGCGCGCCGCACTTGTCGCCGAGAAGGAGCGAATCACATTGCGAGTAATTGCGGGCGTTCGTGGCGTTCTTCATGATCTTCACTTCGCCGCGATACGTCTGCTGTCCGCGACCGGCGGAGATCCCCTTCGACACGATGGTCGAGCGAGTGTTCTTGCCGATGTGGATCATCTTCGTGCCCGTGTCGGCCTGCTGGTAGTTGTTCGTCAGCGCAACCGAGTAGAACTCGCCGACGGAGTCATCGCCCTGCAGGAGGCAGCTCGGGTACTTCCAGGTGATTGCGGAGCCGGTCTCCACCTGCGTCCAGGCGAGCTTGGCTCGATTCATTGCCTTGCCGCGCTTGGTCACGAAGTTGTAGATGCCGCCCTTGCCGTTCTTGTCGCCCGGATACCAGTTCTGCACCGTCGAGTACTTGATGGAGGCGTCGTCGAGCGCCACCAGCTCGACGACCGCGGCGTGAAGCTGATTCTCGTCGCGCATCGGCGCGGTGCAGCCTTCGAGATAGCTCACCGTCGCGCCTTCGTCCGCGATGATGAGCGTGCGCTCGAACTGCCCCGTGTTCGCCTGGTTGATGCGGAAGTAGGTGGACAGCTCCATCGGGCACCGCACACCTTTGGGGATGTAGCAGAACGACCCGTCCGTGAAGACGGCGCTGTTCAGCGTGGCGAAGAAGTTGTCGGTGTACGGGACGACGGTGCCGAGGTACTTGCGAACGAGATCGGGGTGCTCTCTCACGGCTTCGGAGAAGGAACAGAAGATCACCCCCACCTTGGCCAGCTCGCCGCGGAAGGTCGTGGCGACGGAGACGCTGTCGAACACTGCATCGACGGCCACGTTGCTGAGGCGTTTCTGCTCTTCGAGCGAGATCCCGAGCTTCGAGAAGGTCGCCCGCAGCTCCGGATCAACTTCGTCGAGCGAGTTGAGCTGCTTCTTCTGCTTGGGCGCCGAGTAGTAGCTTGTGGCCTGGTAGTCGATGGGCGGGTAATGCACGTTCGCCCAGGTGGGCTCCTTCATCGTCAGCCAGTGCCGGAACGCCTTGAGACGCCACTCGAGCATCCACTCCGGCTCGGCTTTCTTCGCCGAGATGAAGCGGATGATCTCCTCGCTCAGTCCCGGTGGCGCGGTGTCGGACTCGATGTCCGTGACGAATCCGTATTTGTAGTCCTGCTGCGCGATCTCGTGAATCTCAACGTTGCTCATGATGCTGCTCCTCGGAGCGCGAACTGCTGTTTGTCAATGACCGGCATGGGCACTCCGCCTCGAACGAGATCACCCAGCGTCACTTGGTCGAATGCTCCTTTGACGGCGCGGTTGATGCCCGACATGAAGCGGCGGGATGGGCACGCCACACGAATCGAGCAGGTGGCGTTGCCATCGTGATCGTAACTCTCACACTCGGTGAGGTCCCACGGACCCTCGAGCATGGCGATGAGCTGGCCCAGGGTGATGTTCTCGGGATCCCCGTCGAATGTGTATCCGCCACCAGCCCCGCGGTGCGAGCGGACCAGTCCGCCGTGATGCAGCGTCTTGAGAACCTTCGTCACTGCCGGAACCGGAAGGTGATAGAACTCGGCAACCTCGCGGGCGGCAGTCACCTGTCCCGCGTGACGGGCCAGATAGACGCTCGCGAGGAGGCCGTAGTCGGTGAGTCTGGAGATCTTCAACATGGTCGAGCCCGAAACAGTACCATTGTGGTACGGTATTCACAACAGCCCCGACCCGATCCTTCATCCCGCGGACGGTGAGCGGCTTACGACCATGGTCCGCACCGCCTGCGCGAATTCAGGAGCGCCCGGCGCGGCAGCGGCGCGCGGATTGACTTCGGCGGTGCCGGGGATGGACGCTCCCATGGCAAGCGGATTGCGACGCGAAGGCGTTGGCGGTACCAATGAGAACGAGGATGATTCTTCCGATGGTGGTCCTGGTATTCGGGGCCGCGTGTGGCCGCGAAAGCGCGAAGCGTGCCGATCAGAAGAACTATGAGGTGGTCCAGGAGGGATCCGCCAGCGGCGTGACGTCGACCATCCCGGGTCCGGGAGAAACGCTCGGCGTCACCGGAACCAATGCCGATATGACGACTGCGTTCAGCATCGACCCCATGGTTGCGGGCTCGATGCCTTCTGCCGCCACCGCCGTGGGGACGCTTCCGAGCCCTGCTGCATATCCTTCAGCGGACTCGGCCTACGCCAATCCTGCCTCGACTTCCTCGCGGACAGATCCAGCCAGGACCCAGCCGCCAGCGGACCCGGCTCCCCAATCCGCGCCCCGCCCCGACCCATCCGAGCTGCAGCGGGACCCTCGTCCGACCGAGCCTGCCATGACGGAAACGGCGACAGCCCCTCCAAAAGCGCCGGACACCGTGGAGCCGCAGCAGGAAGAGGAGGAGCCGGCGGAAGAAGAGAAAGCACCTCCTCCGACCTCCACCGACACCCGCGGCCAGTAGGGCAATCGGCGACCGGGTCGCCCTCCGTCCGACTGCTAATGGAGTGACTCATGAGTTCCTTACCATTACTTTGCGGCCCTGAAAGGCCGTATGCTGCGTTGGCACTCCTCAACGATGCCCCCGCATCGCCTCCGTCGTGCCGCCTTGCCTACGACCTCTCCGGACCCCAAATAATGGCAAGGAACTAACGAGTCACTACACTAGAATGCGCGCCCTATGCCGCGTGTGGCCTTCCAGTCACTGATCCTCAAGCTCCAGAACTTCTGGGCCGAGCGTGGTTGTCTCATCGAGATGCCCCTCGACCTCGAGGTTGGTGCCGGGACGATGCATCCCGCCACGTTCCTGCGCGTTCTCGGGCCCGAGCCCTGGAAGGTGGCGTACGTCCAGCCTTCACGACGCCCGGCGGACGGCAGGTATGGCGACAATCCCTTTCGCCTTGGCAAACACTATCAGTTTCAGGTGATCCTGAAACCGTCACCGCTCGACGTGCAGGATCTTTATCTCGACTCCCTGCGCGCCCTGGGACTCGATCTCACCCGTCACGACATCCGCTTCGAGGAAGACAACTGGGAGTCTCCCACCCTCGGCGCCTGGGGCGTCGGCTGGCAGATCCTCCTGGACGGCATGGAGGTCACGCAGTTCACGTATTTTCAACAGGCTGGGGGGATCGACCTCGCACCCATGTCCGCCGAGATCACGTACGGCCTCGAGCGACTGACGATGTTTCTCGGCCGCCAGTCCTCGGTCTTCGACATCGACTGGACACCCGGAGTTCCGTACGGAGCGGTGCGCAAGCAGGACGAGTACGAGTTCTCGAAGTACTACTTCGAGACGGCGGACGTGGAGCTGCACTGGAAGCTCTTCGATATGTACGAGGCCGAGGCCCGGCGTTGCCTCGATGCCGCGCTCGTGCTTCCGGGATACGACTGGACGCTCAAGTGCTCACACGCCTTCAACACACTCGACGCTCGCGGAGCGGTCTCGGTGACAGAGCGCGTCGGCGTGATCAAACGAGTGCGCGAGCTCGCGGTTCGCTGTGCGGAGCAGTACCTCGAAACGAGGAAAGAACTCGGATTCCCTCTATTGGAGCCGGCTGGTCGCGGCTCGCAGCCGGCAGGAGATCGTTGATGCCCACGACTCCTCCCGACTGCCCGGCGCGCGCAAGGCCCACTGATCTCATGGCCGAATATTTTTTCGAGCTGCTGACTGAGGAGATTCCTGCGTGGATGCACGAAGGAGCGGCGGCCACGCTGCGTGAGCGCCTCGGCAAACTCGCGTCCGAGCTGGGAGGCGATCCGTCGGGAGTCACGGTGAACACGACGCCGAGGCGCATCGTCTTCATGCTCAAGAGCCTTCCGGTACGCGCGGAGGATCGCGAGCAGGAAGTGAAAGGTCCCCCGAAGAAGGCGGCCTACGACGCCGGCGGCAGCGCCACGCAGGCGCTGCAGGGATTTCTCAAGAAACAGAACGCGACGGTCGCAGACGTACTCGACTCCGGCGACGCCTACGTGATGATCCGCAGAATCGTTGCCGGACGGGAGACGGGAGATGTCCTGCGCGAGCGCATCCCGGAGATCGTCCAGTCGATCCGCTGGCCCAGAATGATGCGTTGGGGGACCGGCGAGCATTCGTACATCCGCCCCATACACTCCGTCGTCTCCATCTTTGAGGGCGAGCATCTTCCGATCAGCATCTTCGGCACGCAATCCGGCACGCGCACGGTCGGTCACCGCACGCTCGCCCCGAAACCGTTCGAGGTCACGTCCTACAATGACTACGTGACGAAGCTCGAGCTGGCCCGCGTCGTCGTCGACGGGGTGCGGCGCCGCGAGGTGATGGTGCACCGTGCCCGCGCTCTGGCGAACGAAGTGGACGGCTCGCCCTCCGTGGACGCGTCCATCTGGTCGCAATGGCAGTACCTCACGGAGTACCCGGGCCTGGTGCGCGCCGAGTTCCGCGCGGACTATCTCGCGCTGCCCGAGGAAGTGCTGGTCATGGTGATGCGCGTCCATCAGAAGCAGCTCCCGATCCGCGACCGCAACGACCGGCTCACCAGCTCCTTCCTGGCCGTCCTCGACAACGAGGGCGATCCTGACGGCAACGCGGCGTATGGCAACTCGTTCGTCACGAACGCACGCTTCGCCGACGCCCGCTTCTTCTACGAGGCGGACCGTCGCAGGCCACTCGAGCAGCGTCTGGGGCAGCTCGAACATCTGCAGTTTCAGGAGAAGCTCGGCCACTATCTCGACAAGACCGGGCGCATCGAGCGCATCGCGGCCGGGATCTGCCAGGAAGCGGGCATCGTCGCGAGCGATGCCGTGGCCGCCGCGCGTCTGTGTAAGACCGATCTGGTCACGGAGATGGTCAAGGAGTTCACGGACCTGCAGGGCCGCGTCGGCGGCATCTACGCGCGCGAGGAAGGGCTGCCGGAGAACGTCTGGCAGGCCATCTACGATCATTACCAGCCGGTCAGCCTCGAGGACGCGTTGCCGCGCAATGTCGCCGGCGCCGTGGTCTCTCTCGCCGACCGCATCGACACGCTGGTGGGCTTCTTCTCCGTGGGTGCGAAGCCCACAGGCTCGAAAGATCCGTTCGGATTGCGCCGCGCGGCACAGGGCGTCGTGCAGATTCTGCTCAATCGCGACAGACGCGAGGTGAAGATCGGCATCGACAAGCTGATCGACCTGGGCATCGACGCCTACGGAACGCCCGCGGTCCGTGAGGACCTCCTCGCATTCTTCGGCGAGCGCGTGCGGACGATTCTCGAAGGATCGCAGGTGTGGAAGCTCGCGTATGACGAGATCGCCGCGGCGATGGAGGCGGGATGGGCGTCCTCACTGACCGATCTCGTCGATCGGGCGCGTGCGGTCAACGCGATGCGCGAGGATGCGAACTTCCTCTCAGTGCTCGACTCCGCCAAACGCATTTCCAACATCACCGAGGGGCACGACGACACGGCTGTGGACACGGCGCGCTTCGAGCACGACACGGAGCGACGCCTGGCGGAGCTCGCCGAGATCGTGACCTCGCAGATCAG
>JANMSA010000455.1:0-2904 GCA_031388865.1 Acidobacteriota bacterium
CACAGAGGAGTCTCTGTGTGCCTCCGTGCCTCCGTGCCTCTGTGGTGAATCGGTTCTTCGGTAGCAAAGTCGGTGTCCGAACCTTGGTTGGACAGCCGATTTCCGAGGATAATCGCGGGCATCACCACGCCAACGATCGAAACCGGGACGCGACTGGGCGCTTACGAGATCCTCGCGGCGATTGGGGCGGGCGGGATGGGCGAGGTTTACCGTGCGCGTGACACACGCCTCGGCCGCGAGGTTGCCATCAAGATCCTGCCCTCGCAGGTCGCCTCCGATGAGCGGCGCATGGCCCGCTTCGAGCGCGAGGCGCGCCTGGCTTCCTCGCTGAACCATCCGCACGTCATCACGATCCACGACATCGGCCGCCAGGGCGACATCGCCTACATCGTCATGGAACTGGTGCAGGGGAAGACGCTCCGCGCGGCCAAGCGTGGATCGATGAATGTCCTTGGTGTCGCCACCGAGATCGCGGAGGCGCTCGCGGCCGCGCACGCCGCGGGGATCGTCCACCGCGATCTCAAGCCCGAGAACATCATGATCACGCCGCAGGGAACGGCCAAGATCCTCGACTTCGGTCTCGCCAAGGCAGCTGTCTCCGGTGATACGAACGATCACACGGAGCAGATGCTCACCGGCGCGAACGAGATCTACGGCACCGCCGCCTACATGTCCCCCGAGCAGGCAGCGGGCGCCGAAGTCGACTTCCGGACCGATCAGTACTCGTTCGGGCTCATCCTCGTGGAGATGCTGACCGGTCGCCGCGACACGTCCGCTCCGGATGTTCCTCCGCCGCTGGCCTGGATCATCGAGCGCTGTCTGGAGAAGGATCCGCAGCGGCGGTATGCATCGACCGGTGATCTCGTGCGCGATCTGGAAGCGGTGGAGGATCGGCGTGCGCGCCTGGCCTCGGCGAGCAGAAAAGCCCGGCCGGGATCGGCGGCGTTTCGCTACGCATTGATGGCAGCGTTGGCTGCATTGGCGACCCTGCTCGTCGTGGCTGGACTGCTGGTGCGGCAATGGCGTGGCGCCGATGTGAACTCAGCTCTCGTTTACGCCGCGCTCGATGTGCCCGAAGTGGCGGTGATCCCTCTGATGGAGGTGAGCCCGTCGCTTGCCATCTCGCCGGACGGGAAGCGGGTCGCCATCGCGGGAACCGACCCTGAATTACAGAGCGGCCTCTGGGTGCGCGACATTGGGTCCAGCACCGCGGTCGCGATCGGCGGCGCCGCGGGCAGGCGCGCCCGGCATCCGGTCTGGTCGCACGACGGGCGTCAGCTCGCTTTCCTCGCTGGGATGTCCTTGATGGTAGTCACGCCAGGCGGCGCCCCGCCGCGCACGCTCTATGAGGGGGTGGCAGGCACGACGGTGGGATGGTCGCCCTCGGGCGAGATCATTTTCAACCATATCAAATCGAACGGTATGTCCGGGCTGTTCTACGTTCGCGCTTCCGGGGGTGCCGTTCGCCGTCTGACGACGGTCGACCCCGCGCGTAATGAAGCCATGCATCTATGGCCCGAAGTGCTCGCCGACGGGAAGCGCTTCCTTTATGTGGCGAGGCTGGGACGGCTCGATTTGCCGGCCGGTTCGATGAAGCTGATGATCGGGTCACTCGAGGGTGGGCCGGTGCGCGAAATCGGACCCATCACTTCGCGTGTGCTCGTGCGCGGCGACACGGCGTACTACGTCCGCGATGCCACGCTCCTTGCGCAGAAGTTCGATTCCGAGCGGGCCGCCTTCACCGGCGATCCGGTGCCGGTTACCGCCAACATCTACTACTTCCAGCCGACCGGGATGGCGGACTTTTCGGTTTCCGCTGGCGGCACGGTCTGCGTCCGCTCGGCACGCGGTACCTCGCGCGTGGTCTTTCTCAATCGCCAGGGCCAGCCGGCCGGAGAGCTTCCTGCGGCGAGGTATGGCCAGGTTCGTTTCTCGCCCGATGGGAAGCGGCTTGCGGTTTCAGTCGCCGACCCCGCCGCCGGCACTGGCGACCTCTGGGTCCACGACCTCTCCGGCAGGGGAGCCGCTACGCGGATGACGTTTGACGCATTCGACGAGCGCTCGCCGGTCTGGACTCCTGATGGCAGGTCCATCTTCTATCGCTCCGACATTCTCGGTCCGCCCGATATCTTCCGCCTCGACCTCGACACCAGTAAGCGGACAACGATCCTTCAGAAAACGGGAGTGCAGGACCCGCTCGCGGTTTCGCAGGACGGCGCATCGCTCCTAATCCAGGAAACGTGGCGCGATTCGAGCAACTTTTCCGTCGATCTTTCCGTCATCCCAATGAGCGGCCTGGGCGCGCGCCCCATCGCCACGAGTCCGTTCGAGGAGCGCGAGGGGCGCATTTCGCATTCAGGCGAATGGATCGCCTACGCATCGAATGCCTCAGGAAGAAGCGAGATCTACGTCGTTCGCTTCAGCGGACAGGGGCCGCCTCATGTCGTCTCAAAGGACGGCGGCTCGCTGCCTCGATGGTCATCGGACGGGCGCGAGCTGCTTTACCTGGCGCGAGCAACCGATCTGATGAGCGTAACCGTGACGGAGGCCGCCCGGCAGATC
The DNA here is from genome assembly GCA_031388865.1 of Acidobacteriota bacterium. Lineage (GTDB taxonomy): Bacteria > Acidobacteriota > Thermoanaerobaculia > Gp7-AA8 > Gp7-AA8 > QHVT01. The sequence goes on from JANMSA010000455.1 coordinate 2,563, forward strand.
GAGCTGTCCGAGCCGCGGCTCCTCCTGCGGAGCACGTACGACATCGCCGATTACGACGTGACCGCCGATGGTCAGCGCATCGTGATTCGCACGCGCGACGAGGAGACGAGGGCCCCGATCCAGCTCATCTTCAACGCACCGAAGCCGTGACTCCATCGGGATGCTTAGTTGTGGCAGACTCCGCGGCCTATGCGCGCCTGCCCCTGCCGTATGATAGGCGCCCGCAGTAAGTTCCCTCGCTCAGGAGAAATCAATGTCGGTCACAGCAGAACAGCGGAAAGCCGATCTGGTCGATCGGCTGGCTGCTGAAGCCCGCAATCGCGTCGGCGCAGGCAGCGCGGA
>JANMSA010000458.1:0-3368 GCA_031388865.1 Acidobacteriota bacterium
ATCACTGGGGCGAGGTCGGTGGGGACTGGTTATTTCGCAACACAAACTGCTATCTGCGCCTTTGCGCTAGGTGCCCCACACACCCGAAAACTTACACCCGACAACCGACAAGCGACTCACGCCCGCCAGATCCACGGCCTCCGTGTATCGGCCACCGGGCGAAACGCGTCCGGATAGTGAGTGAGTACGAAACGCCGCCCCGTCCAGAAGATCGAGATGATGTCGTAGCGAAGCTGGGACCGCGGATGTCGCGCCGCGTACTGGTCGCCGAGGCGGATCATGCGTTCGCGTTTCGCGCGGCCCACGGCCTCGTGACCCTCTCCGGCCGTGACACTCTGTCGTGTTTTCACTTCCGCGATCACAATCGTTCTCCCGCGGCGCACCACCAGGTCGATCTCTCCCGCGGGGAGCCGGGCGTTCCTCTCTACGATGAAGTAGCCGCGCAGCCGGTAGAACCAGGCCGCGCGGGTTTCGCCTCGGCGTCCGAGCTCACGAGAATCCAGCCTGCGGTTCATCGCAAAGATTCTCTTCGAAATGGCGGACCGTGGACCGGTTTCTACTTCCTGTGGAAGTGCCGCTCGATGTCGAGGTGCTTGATGTCCACGAGAATCGGGCGGCCATGAGGACAGGCAAACGGGTTCGAGGAGCGCAGCAGCTCTCCGACGAGACGGGCCATCTCGTCCCCTCCGAGGGGGCGGTGCACTTTGATCGCGGCCTGGCAGGCGAGGGAGGCGGTGATCCGTTCGCGGACCCGGCTCAGATGCGGTGACTTTTCCTCGAGCGATGCGTCGATGACTTTCCGGAGGAACGAGTCGATGTCGGTGCGCAGCAGCTCGGGAGGGACGGCCGCGATGGCGAAGGAGTTGCCGGAGAAGCGCTCGACGTCGAAGCCCACTTCGCGCAGCTCGCCGAGATGCGACTCGAGAGCAGCGCATTCAGCGGCCCCGCTTTCGTAGAGCATCGGCGTGAGCAGCTTCTGGGAAACGGGCTCCCGCGCTTCGACGCGCGTCAGGTAGCGGTCGTAGAGCACGCGCTCATGGGCGGCGTGCTGGTCGACCAGCCGCAGGCCGCCGGGCATGTCCACCAGGATGTAGCTCATCCGGTACTGGCCGATGACTCGACCCTGCAGGTCGCCGAGCTGCGGCTCTTCATCCAGCACCGAGGCGAGCCGCGTTTCCGGCCGGGCATTGGCCAGCGGCGGCTGGACCACGGCTTCGCGCTGAAAGAGCGGTGTGAACCCGGGTGTCCAGCGAGGCCCGGGTTCGTCGTAACGCTGCGGTGGGAACATCCCGGAGTCCTGGGCGTCGGCCGCGCGCGGGGGGGCGTCGCGGAGCAGGGTCGCGCCTTCCTCTGCACCGCCAAGGGCTTTCCTGATGGCCTGCTCGACAGCGACATGCACCTGCGAGGAGTCGCGGAACCGCACCTCCGTCTTTGCGGGATGCACGTTCACGTCGACGAGCTCCGGCGCCATTTCCAGAAAGAGCACGATGCCCGGATGGCCGTCGAAGTCGAAGGCGTCGCAGGCGCGGTTCGCGGCGTGGGACAGCACGCGGTCTTTGACCAGGCGGCCATTCACGAAGAAGTACTGATTGCGCTTGCTGCCGTAGCGGAGGTTGCGGGTCACGAAGCCGCAGGCGCGCGTGGTGCCGATCGTCGCGTCGAAGTCGGCGAGATTCTCAGCCGCGTCGCTGCCGAGAATCTGCAGTGCGCGCTCGCGCGAGCTCGGTGCGGGCGGGAGGTCGAGCACCACCCGGCCGTTGTGCTCGAGACGAAAGGCGCGCGATGGCAGAGGCAGTGCGTACGAGGCCACCACGGTGACGATGGAGCGGAACTCGGCATCGGGGCTGCGAAGGAACTTCCGCCGTGCGGGAACGTTCTCGAACAGCTCCTTCACGATGACCGTCGTTCCGCGATCGCGCGCAGATGGACGGACGGTGCGTTGACCCGTGAGCGGATCGCACTCGAGCTCGATGGCCGCTCCGTCGTCGGAGCAGGAGGTGAGAAGTGTGAAGCGGGAGACCGACGCGATCGACGGCAGCGCCTCGCCGCGAAAGCCGAGTGTGCGTACCCGCGTCAGGTCGTCGAAGCAGATGATCTTCGAGGTCGCGTGACGCTCGATGGCCAGAAGAGCGTCATCCTCGCTCATGCCGTAGCCGTCGTCGCGCACTTCGATCCGTTTCTTGCCGCCCGCCTCGAGAAGGACGTCAATCGTCGCAGCGCCAGCGTCGATGGCGTTCTCGACCAGCTCTTTCACGGCCGAGGCCGGGCGCTCGACCACCTCTCCTGCGGCGATCTGGTTCACGAGATCTGAAGGGAGAAGATGGATGCGCGGCATGATCAGTGTGCTATTGGCTCAGGCAGCGGGCAGGAGTCGGCGTCATGCCGGCTGCGACTGCTCGTTTGCTGGTGTCCATTGTAAGGGCCCGCCGGCCGGAGAGCCAGCTTCAGCTCGCGGCTCCGCGAAAGAGACCCAGCGGGGCGAGCCAGCCGGCCCCCCGCCAGTGAGCGGCCCCCTGACGGGCTCGTCCACTACTGTCCTTTCAGCCGCCGGGACTGCGTGCCGGATTGAGAGTCGCGGGACTCAGAAAATGTGAGGCAGTAATAATTGCGGGCGAATTAGGCTAAACTGTTCGAGATCAAGAAGAGGGGACGTGGCACGAGGGGTGCTGTCTCCGCAGTCAGGAGAAGCAAATAATCATGATGCGCACGATCAAAGCCGTTGCCATCGCATCCATTCTCACCGTCCTGACGCCGGGCGCAGTCGCCGCCACGCCTCAGACGACGGACCTCACCAGTGCCTTCCGCGGCGCCAACGCCACCGTCGACCGCCTTCAGGTGTACGAGATCTCGGGAATCGTCATCATTCGCGGCCGTGCGGCGGATAAGTCTGAAGCCGAGATGCTCAACCGGTACGCGCGGACGCTCGGCTACATGCGCGTGGCGAACCTGATCCAGATCGTCAAGCATGAAGACGCCGCGCTCGTCCGCGCGGCGGAGCGCGAGCTCACCGTGCATCGCGCCCTCGACGGTTGCCAGTTCAGCGTCAGCTCCGAGAAGGGCATCGTGACCGTGGCCGGAAGCGTGCGCCACGAACTGCAGAAAGACGTCGCCCTGGCAGTGGTCCGTTCCATCCACGGCGTCCGCTCCGTCGAGGTCGATCTGGACCGCTTCTGACGTTCCTGCCACTCGAACTGTGAAAGCCGGGCTCCTGCCCGGCTTTTTGTTGTCGGTTGTCGGTTGTCGGTTGTCGGTTGTCGGTTGTCGGTTGTCGGTTGTCGGTTGTCGGTTGTCGGTTGTCGGTTGTCGGTTGTCGGTTGTCGGTTGCGCAAAGGCAGTATTCGAGCCAGGAATCGATGACCGGCAGGGGT
>JANMSA010000488.1:0-3565 GCA_031388865.1 Acidobacteriota bacterium
CGTCGCGCTCTGCCGTTTGTTGCTGCAGGCCCCGGATATCCTGCTCCTCGACGAGCCCACCAACCACCTCGACGCGGAGAGCGTGCAGTGGCTCGAGCAGCACCTGCAAAAGTACGCGGGAACGGTCATCGCCGTCACGCACGACCGCTACTTCCTCGACAACGTGGCGGGCTGGATCCTGGAGCTCGATCGCGGTGAAGGCATCCCCTGGAAAGGCAACTACTCGTCGTGGCTCGAGCAGAAAAGCGGCCGCCTGGCGCAGGAAGAGAAGTCGGAGTCGAACCGCCAGCGCACGCTCGAGCGCGAGCTGGAGTGGATCAAGATGTCGCCCAAGGCGCGCCACGCCAAGGGCAAAGCGCGCATCAACGCCTACGAGAACCTGCTCAATCAGGAGACGAAAGAGAAGGTGCAGGAGCTGGAGATCTACATCCCGCCCGGCCCGCGCCTCGGCAGTGTCGTGGTGGAGAGTGACGGCGTCGCCAAGGCATACGGCCAGAACCTGCTCGTGGAAGACATGACTTTCCGGCTTCCGCCGGGCGGCATCGTAGGCGTCATCGGTCCCAATGGTGCCGGCAAGACCACTCTCTTCCGCATGATCATCGGCTCGGAGAAGCCCGACAGCGGCGCGATCCGCGTCGGGGAGACGGTGAAGCTCGGCTACATCGATCAGGACCGCACACTCGACGGCGACAAGAGCATCTTCGAAGAGATCACCGGCGGCCTCGACCTGATCCAGCTCGGGTCGCGCGAGATGCAGTCGCGCGCCTACGTGGCGCGTTTCAACTTCTCCGGCTCCGACCAGCAGAAGAAAGTAGGCATCCTCTCCGGCGGCGAGCGCAATCGCGTGCATCTGGCGAAGATGCTCAAGGAAGGAGCGAACGTGCTCCTCCTCGACGAACCGACGAACGACCTGGATGTGAACACGATGCGCGCGCTGGAAGAAGCGCTGGAGAACTTCGCGGGCTGCGTCATCGTCATCAGCCATGACCGCTGGTTCCTCGACCGAGTGGCGACGCACATCCTCGCCTTCGAAGGCGACAGCCGGGTGACCTTCTTCGACGGCAACTTCAGCGAGTACGAAGAAGATAAGAAGAAGCGCCTCGGAGTCGACGCGACCCAGCCGCACCGCATCCGCTACCGTCAGATGAGCAGGTGATGACCCGGTTGCTGGTTGCTGGTTGCTGGTTGCTCGGGGTTCTCAGCGCGCCGGCCACCACTGAACGGGCCAGACTCGCATTGCGTCTCGCTGTGCTCCTCATCCTCGCCCCCCTGGCATTCGCGGCCATCACCACATCCGCGCTCACCGGGCGCGTGACGATCAGCGACACTCCCGGCGTCCGGGTCACGGTCACGGCGACCTCGCCTGCTCTTCAGCATCCACGCACGACCATCACAGGTCCGCGGGGCACCTACTGGCTGGGGGCTCTGCCTCCAGGCGCGTACGAAGTGACCTTCTCCCTCTCTGGTCACACCTCGCTCACGCGAACAGCTGTCGTCGAGCTCGCGCGGGTCGCGCGGGTCGACGCAACCCTGGAGCCGAGCGAGGACGAAGAGAGCGTGACCTCGACCGCCACCACCATCGCCGTCTCCGAGACGACTTCGATCACGACGCACTTCGATGACGCAACCCTCGATCGCCTCCCACTGGGACGCACCGAAAACGCGACGCTGATTCCCGATCCATTCGTGCACACGCTCGCCGAGGTCGATGGTCTGTACGCGTTTCTGGGCGGGTATCTGCCCGAGGATCTGCTCGAGCAGGCGACGGCGGTGCGGGGAGCGATACCCGTCGCGTACCAGTCATTCGGAGGCAACGTGCTGGCGCTGCGGACGCGTCGCGGCCGCGAGGATCTCTTCGCCTCGCTGCGGGATACGGTCGGAAACGATTCCGGCGCGCGTCACCTGCTCGAAGCAACCGCCGGCGGTCCCATCGTCCGCGACCGGCTGTGGTTCTTCGGAGCGGGATGGAGCGGCGAAACGGTTCCGGTGCGGACCGAGGGGTACCATGTTCGTGGTTTCAACGCGAAACTGCACGTGCAAGCCGGCGACGCAAATCATTTCGACGCCAGCTTCACGAAGAGCCACCTGGACGCCGAGTACTACTGGGATCCTGAGCGTCTCAACAATGGCTGGCTGCAGCACACCGGCCTTGCCGGGCCGCACTTCACCTGGGAAACGCACGCTGCACGCGCGTCCTACGACGCCGAGTTTCTCACCAGCCGCGCGTCCTATGCCGCGCCCACGCGCAGTGGCGATCACGTCCTCACCGCCGGTCTGACGCAGTGGCGAAATCTCTACGACTTTCGCGCCTTCTTCGTGAGCGACCGCTGGTCGTCCGCGCGATGGGTGGTGGACGCGGGAGTGCGCCACGAAGAAGACCGGGGCTTCGAGCAGTTGCTGCCCCGACTCGCGGTGACGTACGACCTGCTCGGTGATGGAAGACGCTCGCTCGCGGGGAGCTACGGCGAGTACGTGACGGCCGGCCTTCGCCTCCCCAAAGCGCGCATCACCGCTCTCGGTTACGGCACGGCGATCGGGCGCTCCGGTGCGATGCGCGTCGACATTCTGCGACGCGACACTGATGCGGACCTTTCCCATTCACTGCAGCTCGACGGGCGGTATCGCATGTTCGACCGTTTCGAAGCCGGAGCGACCTACAGTTACGACAACGTGTTTTCGCACAAAGGCAACCTCTGGTTGAGCGCGGAGCTGCCCATCGGCGAGCACGAGCTCGGCGTGACCGTCCTGCAACGCTACCGTAGCAGCGATGACCCGCCGCGCGCGGTCACGCTCACTCCCACGGACCTGGCGCTCCGTTACGCCATCCCGTTCCCGCGCATCCGGCTCACGCTTGCCGCCGACGCGACGGACGTCTTTCAGCAAGAGCACGAGCTTCCTCGCACGCTCCGCTTCTGGGTTCGTCTGCTGTTCAGGTGAGCTGTTGCGCGCGCCGCTTCTCCACGACGGCGATGTGGTGCGTCAGGTGGTAGAGCGTGAAGAACAGCATCTCGCGCGCGGTGAGCTTCCCGAGGATCGGGTGAGGCAATTGATGGCGATCGAGGGCGCTATCCGGCCAGCGCGCGATGGCCGCGCGCAGGTCACGGTTCGCCTGCTCGAGCTGGGCGAGGACTGCCTCGCGATCCGCGACGACGCGCGATGAGGGCGCAAAGCGTCCCGCATCGGCGCCGTCAGCCAGCTTGCCCAGATACCGCTCACGCAGAGCCTCATAGCTCACGGACGCACGTCGCGGCGCACCAAACATCACGCGCACGAGGATGCGCGGGAGCCGCATGGCCTTGGCCACGGGACGGATCGACTTCGCCAGATGCCGCACGTTGTCCGCCGGCGACCACGCCTCGCCGATCTTCGCGAAAAAGTCTTCGTTGGAAAAAGCGGACCAGTACGCGGAGCTTTTCCGCGCGATCCGATCGAGCTCAGCGAGGATCTCATCGCGTGTGTGCATGGAGAGATCGTAACGCGCAGCCGTTGCTGATTGTTAGTCTGGTTGCTGGTTACTGGTTACTGGTTACTGGTGGGACGGCGTGCGATCAAGAACTCCGAGTCA
>JANMSA010000567.1:0-8135 GCA_031388865.1 Acidobacteriota bacterium
GGCAGAACCAATCATCGCGCTTCGCGCGAGACGAGTACGCCCCCGCCGTCTCACGCGAAGGTGGCTACCGTACGCGCCGCCTCCAGCGGCAGAACCAATCGTCGCGCTTCGCGCGAGACGAGTACGCCCCCCGCCTCTCACGCGAAGGTGGCTACCGTACGCGCCGCCTCCAGCGGCAGAACCAATCATCGCGCTTCGCGCGAGACGAGTACGCCCCCGCCGTCTCACGCGAAGGTGGCTCAACGCCGAGACCGTGCACTTGCGGGTGACCTCGCCCCTCCGGACGACGATGCGGTCGTCCGAGCTCGGCGCCGCAGGCGCGTGAGGCCGCTGGAGGCGGCCCGTACGGTAGCCGGTGGTGCGAGCAACGTGAGCGACCACCGGAAGGGATGCCGGCGTGAGAGGCCGACCCCGGCAGGGGTCGCGGAGATCGCGCGTTGGACGCGGTGACCGTTCACGCGATTCGGGAACCGTGTCCCGCGCGCCCCATCGCAGACAACCGCCAACCGCCAACACCGTTATGATCCGACCCGTGAAATTCAAGCTCGATGAAGCGTGGCGCGAAGCGAAAGGATTGATCTGGGCGCGCAGGGGGCGCATCGGGGCCGGTCTCGCTCTGATGCTCGTCAGCCGGCTCGCCGGGCTGGTCCTGCCGGCCACCTCGAAAGTGATCATCGATGAAGTGATCGGCAAGGGAAAGGCCGACCTCCTTCCCCTGCTCGCAACCGCGGCGATGGTCGCGACGCTGATCCAGGCGGCGACGTCCTTCTCGCTCTCACAGATCCTCGGGGTGGCGGCTCACGGCACGATCACCTCTTTGCGGATGTCGATCGAGCAGCATGTGCTGCGCCTGCCCACTTCCTACTTCGACTCGACGAAATCCGGTGTGCTGATCTCCCGGATCATGAGCGATGCGGAGGGGATCCGGAACATCGTCGGCACTGGCCTCGTGCAGCTGGTCGGCGGCGTGGTCACGGCCATCCTGGCGCTGGGCGTCCTCCTGTATCTGAACGCGCAGCTGACGCTGATCATCATCGTCACGCTGGCCATCTTCGGCGGCGTCATGGCGTACACGTTCAAGAAGGTACGGCCGCTGTTCCGCAAGCGCGGCGAGATCAATGCGACCGTGACCGGCCGGCTCACCGAGAGTCTGGGCGGCATCCGCGTCGTGAAGGCATACACGCGTGAGAAGCGCGAGGACCTGATCTTCGCGAAGGGCGTTCACCTCCTGCTCCGCAATGTTGCCAGCACGATCACAGCCGTCTCGGCGATCAGCGCGTTCGCAATGATCATCCTCGGCATCGTCGGCACGATCATGATGCTCGTCGGTGGCCGCGCCATCATGGCCGGAGAGATGACCCTCGGCGACCTGGTGATGTACATCTTCTTCACGGGCCTGCTCGCCGCGCCGATCATGGCCATTTCCTCGATCGGGACTCAGGTGACCGAGGCGTTTGCGGGGCTGGATCGAATCCGGGAGATCATGAAGCTGCAGACGGAGATGGTCGGAGACGAGTCGCGCGAGCGGGCGGAGACCATCCGCGGCGAGGTCGCGTTCGAGAACGTTTCTTTCGAGTACGAAGCGGGCCAGCCGGTGCTGAAAAACGTGTCCTTTCACGCGCCGGCCCGTTCGACGACGGCGCTGGTGGGCTCGAGCGGATCGGGCAAGAGCACGCTGATGAGCCTCGTGATGACGTTCAATCATCCGCAGTCGGGGCGCATCCTCATCGATGGCCGGCATCTCGAAACCCTGCGCCTGCGCGACTACCGCTCCCACCTCGGGATCGTTCTGCAGGACAACTTCCTCTTCGACGGGACGGTGCTGGAGAACATCCGCTACGGCAGGCCGGACGCGACGATCGCAGAGGTTCTCGAGGTGGCACGGCTCGCGTACGTCGACGAGTTCGTCGCGCCGCTGGAGAAGCAGTACGAAACCATCGTGGGCGAGCGGGGCATTAAATTGTCGGGAGGCCAGCGGCAGCGCATCGCCATCGCCCGCGCCATCCTCGCGGAACCGGCCATCCTCATCCTCGACGAGGCCACCTCCAGCCTCGACAGCGAGAGCGAGGCGAAGATTCAGGAGGGCCTGCGCACCCTCCGTCGCGGCCGCACCACATTCGTCATTGCCCATCGCCTCTCCACCATCCGCACCGCGGACCAGATCCTGGTGATTGAAGAGGGCAAGGTCGTGGAACGCGGCACTCACGACCAGCTGCTCGCGCTCGATGGCCGGTACCGCCAGCTGTACGACAAGCAGTATCACTTCGAAACGGACCGGTTCGTCAACCCGGGGGAAGAGCTGCCGGACCCGGCCGGCGTGGTGTCGCGCGCGTAGGTGCCCAGGACGACACCACGCACTGCAAAGAGGACAGTCCCGACGTTGCTCAACAGTTTAAGATCTTTCGCTGGAGCAGTTACCTCCTGGCATCTTCGCCGCAATGTAAGAGCCTCAGAAGAATAGGAGGCTCCATGAACATCATCAAGACAGCAACGACCGCCGCGCTTGCCCTGCTCCTCGCAGCGGCTCCCGCCGCGATGGCAAAGTCGAAAGGGAAGTCGCACCACAGAGCGGACGCCCGTGTCGAGCAGACTTTCAACCAGTACGACACGAACCGGGACGGAAGGATCTCCCGCATCGAGTTCCCCGGGGACAGAACGTTCTTTGACCGCTTCGACAGGAACGGCGACGGGCTGTTGACGCGCACCGAGGCGCAGCGCTCGTTTCGCTCGGAGAAAACCCGCATGAAGGGTCTCGACACGAACCGTGACGGCGTCATCACGCGCAGCGAGTGGCGCGGCGACACGAACGCGTTCCATCAGCTCGATCGCAACCGCGACGGAGTGTTGTCCTCGGCCGACCATCGTCGCGGCCGCGACCAGCACAACCGGCGTAACCAGCAGGACTGGGACAATCGGGACGACTCCCACGACGGCGATCGCCACCACCGCGACGACTCGGACGACGACGACTCGGACGACTGAGCCAACACCATCTGACGCGCCGGGGGGAGCGATCAGATACAATGCGCGAACCCTCGCTATGAACCCTCCGGACAGGGAACCTTCGTGGACTTTCGGGCCATTCGTGCTCGACTCTGCGCGTCGAACCTTGTCGCGAAGTGGGCAACCGATCGCCATCACGCCGAAGGCGTTCGACGTCCTGACCGTGCTGGCAGCGGGCGCAGGCCAGCTCGTGACCAAGGAAACGATCATGCGCGCCGTCTGGCCGGACACGATCGTCGATGAAGGGAATCTGACCTTTCAGGTCTCGACGCTCCGCAAGGTGCTGGAGGGTGATCCATCGAGTGCATGGCCGTACATCGTCACTGTGCCGGGCCGAGGCTATCAACTGGTTACGCCGGTCGAGCACGTAAGCCCGCAACGCACACGGAGCCGGCGTCCTCTTTTCATCGGCATGGTCGGCATCGTCGCCGCCGCCGCTGTGGCGAGCGCGGCATTCGTCCTCGATCGCTCGCGCGAGAAACCGGTGGCCCCCGCTCCGGCCATGATTCACGAACTGGCGGTCCTTCCATTCAAGCCTCTCGTCGCCTCCGAACGGGACGAGGCGCTCGAGGTGGGGATGGCCGATTCGCTCATCGCCAAGATCAGCAATATCCGGGGGTTGAGCATCCGTCCGCTGAGCGATGTGCGGCGCTTCGGCGGTCTGGAACAGGACCCGATCGCGGCCGGCCGCGAGCTCGGTGTCGATGCGGTCCTCGACGGAAGCATCCACAACGCCGCAAACGATGTCCGCGTCCGGGTGCGCCTCCTGCGTGTGGCGGACGCGAAGCAGTTGTGGTCCGGGCAGTTCGATACGCAGTTCGCGAATATCTTCTCGGTGCACGATGCGATTTCGTCGAGGCTCGTCGACGAGCTGTCGGTGAAGGTGACCGACGAGGAGCGCAACCGCCTGCGCAGGGCCGAGACGCTCAATCACGAAGCGTACCGTGCGCTTCTCCTCGGAGGTCTCCACGCGAGCCGCTTCCGTCGTGACTCGATGGAGAAGAGCATCGATTTTCTCGAACAGGCTATCGCGCTCGATCCCGGGTATGCCCGTGCGTACGCAGCCTTGGCCGGGGTGCATATCACGTTCATCCTGGTCGCCGACTCGCCGCCCAAGGAGTCGGCGATCGCTGCCAGGGCGGCCGCCACACGGGCCATTGCGCTGGATCCGGACCTGACCGACGCTCACCTATCGCTCGCTTGCCAGAAATTCGTTTACGAGTGGGACTGGAAGGGAGCGGACGAGGAGTACCGGCGCGCCATCGCGCTGGCGCCACGGAGTGAGGGCGGGCGTCTGGACTACGCGCTTCTCTTGTCGAATACCGGCCGCCACGCGGAGGCCTTGCAACAGGCGGATGAGGCAATGCGCATCAACCCGGTGGACGTCATGGTCAACACGCAGCGCGGTGATTTTCTGCGGGCCGCGGGACAGGTCGACGCCGCGATCGCCGCGCAGAAGCACGCTCTCGAGATCGCGCCGGGATTCTGGATCGCTTCCATTCATCTGGGCAAGGCGTACGAGGACAAGGGAATGGTCGCCGAAGCCATCGCCGCGTACCGCGACGCCTATGAACAATCGGGCAAAACCTCGGAGCCACTCGCTCGGGCCGGACATCTGCTGGGGAAGACCGGCCGCAAACAAGAAGCTCAGGAGATCCTCTCGGATCTGTTGGCGAGGTCGAAGAAGGGGTACGTTCCGGCCTGCAACATCGCCATGGTCTACACCGGTCTTGGCCAGAAATCGGAAGCGGTGCGGTGGCTGAAACGGGGTTGCGCGGAACGCGATGGCAACATGGCCTACATGAAGGTCGAGCCGGTCTGGTCCGCGCTGCGCGACGAGCCTGGCTTTGCGGACGTCGAACGCTGCGTGAATCTACCGTAATTGGTGTTTCACGCGCGTCTCTAAGACGTTCTCAGAAGATCTATGCGCGCTCTAACGACTCCTGCACGCTCAGGCTCCACGTTCTCGACAGGCAGAAACAAGGAGCGAGTCATGTCGAGAAAATGGTGGGTTGTTGCGGTGCTGGTGTTCGCTGTGGCCCTGCAGGGTCAGGACGCCGAATTCAACTTTCGTCAGGCGAGCGACGACGCCGGTGTCCGCAGCGTCTTCGCAACCTTCATGAAGTTCTCCGGGAACCGGACGGACGACATCGAGCACGCCGCGTTCCTGGTGCGCGATGAAGACGGGACACTGTCGTGCGTTCAATGGCCATACGCAAACTGGGAACGTGCCAGCAGTTACCAGGGCGTCGTTCCGGAAGGAACCGTGGCCATCCTCCGCGTTCAGTCTTGGAGAAGTCCTCGGCCGTCGGCGGCCGACATCAGGCAGTCCGTGACCAGCGGTCTGCCGGTCTACACCCTCACGCGCCGTCAGATCTACGCCGTTGACCCCGCGTCCGGCGAAACGGTGCAGATCGCCAGCAATGACTGGTCGGGCGGCGTAACGGCCACGAAAGCCGGCCGGTGCCGTCTCATGAAAACCTGGAGGCCGACCAACACGCCTCGCACTGTTCCCGTCAGGGAAGCGGCGGCCGTGACACCGCGACGGCCGTAGCGATGTAAGCAACCCTCTTGCCGCAATGTAGTGGAAGTCGACGAGGTAGACGGTCCTGCTACGGTATTGGGAGCGGACCTCTCAGAGCCGCACCGCGCGCCTCCGTGAGTCTGGAATCGTTGCCGTCAGCTCGACCGTGGTGATGCTCGTCGTCACCCCATCGGAGGCAGTGAGCTGAAAGATGAAGAGGTCGGCCACGTCGGGGGTGAAGATGGGATTGCGGATCGACGCCGAGGAGAGCAGCGCCGCGGAGGTGGACGGCTGACGAATCTGAGTCCACTGCCAACTCGTGGCGGTCTGCGGAGAAGTGTCGAGCTGACGAGGCGCGCCGACGCTGCCACTCGAGAGATCGATCCTGGCCACGTCGGCGAGCGCCGGTCGGCCGATGCGAACCTTATTATGATCTGCCACATAGATGTTGCCGGCGCTGTCCCTCGCCATTCCAAAGGGGAAATAACCGAAGCGCGCGGCGTCTCCGGTTCCATCGGCGCTGCCGTGCAGGCGGAGGCCCGCCGAGCCGGCCAACGTCGTCACCACTCCCGCTGAGGTAATCTTCCGGATCGTCCCGTTGAGAGTGTCGGCCACATAGACACTCCCGGCGCTGTCGGTCGTCACTCCTATGGGTTTGTTGAAGCGTGCAGCGCTGCCCGTTCCATCGGCGTTGCCCCCGAGGCCCGCCAGGCCGGCCAAAGTCGTGACCACTCCCGCCGGGGTGACCTTTCGTATCGTGTTGTTATTCTGGTCGCTTACATAGGCGTTCCCGCCGCTGTCGGTCGCCACTCCTATGGGATTGTTGAAACGTGCGGCGCTGCCCGTTCCATCATCGCTGCCGGAGAGGCCTGCCGTCCCGGCCAGCGTAGTGACCACTCCGGCCGTGGTGATCTTCCGGATCGTGTTGTTCATCTGGTCAACGACGTAAACGTTCAAGCCGCCGTCGGCTGCGACCCCCTGGGGACTGTTGAAGCGGGCGGCGCTGCCTGTCCCATTGGCGCTACCAGTGAGGCCTGCCGTGCCGGCGAGGGTCGTCACCAGCCCCGCAGGGGTGATCTTTCGGACCGTGTGGTAGAACTGATCGGCGACATAAACGTTCCCGCCGCTGTCGGTCGCCGTTCCTCTGGGATCGCCGAAGCGCGCGGCACTGCCCGTTCCGTCGGCGAATCCCGGTCCGCCCACCGAGCCGGCCACGGTCGTCACCAACCCCGCCGGGGTGATCTTCCGGATCGTGTAGTTGGACTGGTCGGCGACGTAGAGATTTCCGCCGCTATCGATCGCTACTCCATTCGGACTGTCGAAGCGCGCGGCGCTGCCAGTTCCATCGGCGCTGCCAGAAGTCGCCAGGCCGGCCAGCGTCGTCACCCTGCCCGCCGGAGTGATCTTCCGAATCGTGTTGTTGAACTGGTCGCCCACATAGACGTTCCCGCCGCTGTCGACCGCCACTCCCTGGGGGCTGTTGAAGCGCGCGCTGCTGCCAGTTCCATCGGCATTGCCGGAAAATCTCGCAGTGCCGGCCAGGGTCGTGACCAACCCCGCCGGGGTGATCTTCCGGATGGTGAAGTTGAATTGGTCGGCCACGTAGACGTTCCCGGAACTGTCGGTCGCTGTTCCTCTGGGATCGGCGAAGCGTGCGGCACTTCCCGTTCCATCAGCGGATCCCGGTTGGGCCACAGCGCCAGCGAGCGTTGTGACCACGCCCACCGGGGTGATCTTCCGGATCGTGCGGTTGAACTGGTCGCTGACATAGACATTTCCGCCGCTGTCAGTGGCGACTCCATGGGGACCGTTGAAGCGCGCGGTGCTGCCGGCTCCGTCCGCACTGCCGATGAGACCCGCCAAGCCGGCCAGGGTCGTCACCACACCCGCGGAGGTGATCTTCCGAATGGTGTGATTGTTGTTGTCGGCCACAAAGACGTTTCCGCCGCTGTCGGTCGCCACTGCGGTGGGATTATTGAAGCGGGCGGCGCTGCCGGGTCCATCGGCGCTGCCGGAGAATCCCGCCGAGCCGGCCAAGGTTGTCACCATCCCCGCCTGGGTGATCTTGCGGATCGTATGGTTGAACTGGACGGCCACATAGACGTTGCCGCCGCTGTCGGTCGCCACTCCCTGGGGACTGTCGAAGCGAGCAGCGCTGCCCGCTCCATCGCTGCCACCAGAGAGGCCTGCCGTGCCAGCCATGGTCGTCACAACCCCCGCCGGGGTGATCTTGCGGATCGTGTGATTGACACGGTCGGCGACATAGACGTTCCCGGCGCTGTCGGTCGCCACTCCATGGGGAGCGTTGAAGCGTGCGGCGCCCGCCGTTCCATCTGCTGATCCGGGGCCGCCCGCCGATCCGGCAAAAGTCGTAAAGGTCAGCGGCTGCGCGTGGACAGTGAACGCCATCACCGCAAGAAGGCAGCATCTGCTCAGTACCCGGCTCCTAATGAAAGAGTTTCTGAGTACCTGCATAGAAGTGCAGCTCCTTTTTTTGAGACATTGCGAACCGGGGGTAGGGATTAAAAAGACACTACCATGGTTATTTTGAAATGACTCGACTGCTTCCATGCAGGAAGCCACGTGTGTGGCGAAGACTCAGAGGGGC
>JANMSA010000577.1:0-1544 GCA_031388865.1 Acidobacteriota bacterium
TCCGCGCTTCATCTCGCCGAACATCTCCACGTAGCGAAGCAGGATGATCGAGTCGGTGAGGGTGGAGATGTGCGTCTCCGTGATCGAGTCGCCTCCCATGAGGCTTTCGGTCGTGGACGTGAACAGTCCGGTGATCTCCTCGTGCTTGATGAACGAGGTGAGACCGATGACGAACTCCCGAAATGCCTTCGGCGTCCCGACGTGCTCCAGCGCCGAGAGGCTGTCGAGGGCCACCCGGTGCGGCTTGAAGTCGCGGATCGCCGCCTGGATCGTGACGAGCCAGTCTTCCAGCCCCGAGACATCGGGATAGTCGCACACGATGCGCAGCAGCCCGTCGCGCTCCATCTTGCCGAAGTCGAAGCCCCATCCAGTGGCGTTGCGCGCGAGCTGGTCGCGGCTTTCCTCGAAGGCCAGGAGCAGACACCGCTCGCCGTTCGTCGCGCCTCCCTGCAGGAACTGGGTGACGGTGAGTGTCTTCCCCGTACCCGTCGCCCCCGACACGAGCGTCACCGAGTCACGGAACAGCCCTCCTCCGCACATCTGGTCCAGCGACGCATTTCCCGACGAGATGCGCACGTCCGACGACTTCATGCTGAGGTGCATCGCCGACAGCGGAATGACGATCACCCCGCCGTTGGGAACAATGGTGAACGGATACTCGCCCTTCTGGTGATCGCACCCGCGAAACTTGAGAATCTCGATTGTCCGACGGCGGCTCTCGTCCTCAAGGACGTTCCGCAGAATCATCACGTTGTCCGCGATGAACTCCTCTACGCCGAATCGCGCAACGTGCCCATAGTCGTCCGTTCGCTCTGCCGTGAGGACCGCCGTCACGCCAAGCGCCTTGAGCGCAGAAGCGATGCGGAACAGCTCACTTCGCACGATCGACTGGTCGGAAAACTGGGAGAACACGGCACCGAGAGAATCCACCGCAACCCGCTCAGCCTTGACCTTTCGGACGGCGTGCTGAACGCGGGCGAGTAACGCGCCGAGATCAAAGCTCCCGCTTTCAACGGAGTCGATCTCGGGATCTGGCGAAGCATCCACGAATGTCAGAAGTCCTTCCGCCTCCCACTTTTCCAGGTCCCAACCGAAGCTCCTCATGTTCTTGCGGATGTCCGTCGCTGACTCCTCGAAGGTCACGAACACACCTGGAAAGCCGAGCTGGATGCCAGCCGCAAGAAACTGCACGGCAAAAATCGTCTTGCCACTTCCTGCGGTCCCGGATATGAGAGTTGTGCGATTTCTGGGGAGGCCGCCCTTCGCAATTATGTCGAAGCTGGAGATTCCGGTCGCGATCTTTTCGACCGCCCGGTACTTGCCGGAGCCCGTCATGACGTCGTCACTCCCTGGGTGTCACTCGTCAGTTTTGGCCGAACCTCGAGTCCGAGCAGGACTTTTTCCTTGTCCGAGAGGTCGCCTATTACGCGCCTCAGGGGCAGCGGCAGCGACTTGATCAAAGTAGGTGTCGCAAGGATCTTCTCGTTTTCGGCAAGTTCGGGAAACTCGAGCACATCGATGATCTCCAGATCGTAGAGACCCTG
>JANMSA010000593.1:0-16994 GCA_031388865.1 Acidobacteriota bacterium
GGACGGTGAAGATGCTGTCGGTTTCGATGGCGTCTTCAATACGCACTTGCAGCATTGTGCGTTTTTCGGGGTCCATTGTGGTTTCCCAGAGCTGTTCCGGGTTCATTTCGCCGAGGCCCTTGTAGCGCTGGATGGTCAGCCCTTTTTCGGCGAGCTTGTAGATCTGGTCGAGCAGGGCGTCGATGTCGCGGTAGAGCGTGGTGTCGTCGCCGTGCCGGACCGAATACGGAGGCAGGCCGAAGGCGGAGAGCTGGTCGAACGACTTCACCATCTGCCGGAACTCGTACTGACCGACCAGGTCGTGATTGATGACGAAGGTCTTGCCGCTGCCGTTGTTTCCGGCCCGGAACTGGATCGATGACGTCTCGGTGACGTCGTCCCGGACGACGCGAACGTCCATGAAGCCACCGGCGGTCAGAGCCTCAACGGCGCCTGCCATCCGCCCCTCATCCTCGAGGGAAGCTCGATCCGTGAAACCCTGGCGAAGGAGTACCGCCTGCGCGTCGCGGGGGATCCCGCGGACCGCGACTTTGCGGCCATGACCACGCAGCTCTTCCATCCGCTGCAGCATGTTGATCAAGGCCTCGCCCCTCACGCCGATGCCGCCTTCGGGCGTCACTTCCACGGCTTCGACGATGCGCGCCAGAAGGAACCGCGATTTCTCGGTCTCGTCCTTCAGGTACGTGTCCTTCTTGTTCTGGGTGACCTTGAACAGCGGCGGCTGCGCGATGTACAGGTGACCACGATCGATGACCTCTCGCATATGGCGGTAGAAGAAGGTCAGGATGAGCGTGCGGATGTGCGATCCGTCGACGTCTGCGTCCGTCATGATGATGACCTTGTGGTAGCGAAGCTTGGCGACGGAAAAATCGTCGGCGCCGATCCCGGTGCCGAGAGCGGTGATCATCAGGCGAATCTCTTCAGAGGAGAGCATCCGGTCCAGCCGGGCTTTCTCCACGTTCAGAATCTTGCCTTTGAGGGGGAGGATGGCCTGGAACTTCCGGTCACGCCCCTGCTTGGCTGAGCCGCCGGCTGAGTCGCCTTCCACGAAGTAGATCTCGCACAAAGCCGGATCGCGCTCTGAGCAGTCTGCAAGCTTGCCAGGCAGGGATGCCGAATCGAGTGCGCCTTTGCGTCGCGTCAGGTCGCGCGCCTTTCGAGCGGCTTCGCGACCGCGGGCGGCATCGATTATCTTCTCGGCGATTCGCTTAGCCTCGCGCGGGTTCTCTTCGAAATACTCCGCCAGCCTCTCGTTCACCACCTGCTCGACCCAGGTCTTCACTTCGGACGACACCAGCTTGTCTTTGGTCTGCGAAGAGAACTTGGGGTCGCGGACCTTCACGGAGATGATCGCCACCAGCCCTTCGCGGATGTCGTCCCCTTCGATCGAGATCTTCAGTTTGTCGAGCACGCCGGTGTCGACGATGTACTTGTTGACCGTTCGTGTCAGCGCGCTCTTGAAGCCGACCAGGTGGGTACCGCCGTCGGCGTTCTTGATCGTGTTGGTGAACGTATAGATGCTGTCCGAGTAGCCGTCGTTCCACTGCAGGGCGATCTCGACCTGCTCGCCGTCTTCCTCGTCCCGGATGAAGATCGGCTGTTCGTGCAGCGGCGTCTTGTTCTTGTTCAGGTCGCGCACGAAGGAGACGATGCCGCCCTCGTACTTATACTCGTGGTGCTTGTCGCTGCGTTCGTCACGGATCTCGATCTGGATCCCGGAGTTCAGGAACGCGAGCTCCCGGAGACGCTGGGAAAGCGTGTCGAAGTTCATCTCCGAGATGGAGAAGATCTCGCCGTCCGCCTTGAACGTGACGCGTGTGCCGCGCTCAGTCGTCTTCTCGCCTTTCACGATGGAGGTCGTGGGCAGGCCGCGCTCGTAGCGCTGACGCCAGACGTTGCCGTCGCGGTAAATCTCGAGCTCCAGCCACTCGGAGAGAAAGTTCACGACCGAGACGCCGACGCCGTGCAGACCGCCGGAGACTTTGTACGAGTTGTTGTCGAACTTTCCGCCGGCATGAAGCTCGGTCATGATCACTTCCGCCGCCGAGCGCCCCTCTTCCTTGTGGATGTCGACCGGAATGCCTCGGCCGTTGTCCGTCACGGTGACGGAGTTGTCGATGTGAATCGTCACCGTGACCCTGTCCGCATGGCCGGCCAGGGCTTCGTCGATGGCGTTGTCGACGACTTCGTAGACCATGTGGTGCAGGCCGGAAATGTCGTCGGTGTCGCCGATGTACATGCCCGGACGTTTGCGCACTGCGTCCAGTCCCTTGAGGACCTTGATGTCTTCTGCTGTGTAGTTTTCTGCCATCCGAGGTACCTTTCCGGCGTCCTGTGTGGGGTTGTTCCCGCGGCGCTGCGGAGAGGGTTTTTTCGCCGCGATTCAGAACGCTAAATGATAACGGTTTTATTGCCTCTTCAGGCGAAATCACGGGCGCTGCTAACTGCCCCCTTTTCAAGGGTTAGGCGGCGGTGGGGGCCGGCCTCCAGCGCCGCGAGAAACGCCTCCTTGGCAGAGGTGGCGAAGACCTGAGTCGAAACCGGAAGCCGGGAGAGCAGTTCCTGCAGGATTTCCAGGTCGAGTTCGGCGTCAATATCGTCGAGCAGGAGCAGCGGTGCGTCTTCATGGCGGCGACGGAAAAGTTCCAGTTTCGCGAACTTCAAAAAGAGCACGATCATCTTCTGCTCCCCCCCGCTGAGAACCTCCGCTGCCGGTCTGCCATCGACGAGGAACTCGACCAGGTCACGCTGCGGTCCGACGAGCGACATGCGGGCTCGCAGCTCTTCACGCCGATGCTTCCCGAGCTCTTCGGTCGCGCTGGGTTTGTAGCTCAGCACCACGTTGTTCACGTGATAGCCATGCTCGGCCACAATCACGGCGAACCGCGTTGCGAGATCTGCTGCGTACCCCTCCCGGGAGCGGTGCACGGCGTTCGCTGCGACCATCAGTTCGTTGTCCCATGCGTCCAGCGAGGCCGCCGCCTGCCGTCGTTGCGAGATCTCCACGAGGAGCGCGTTGCGTTGCCGGAGCACGCGTATGTAGCGCGTGAGCTGCTCGAGATAGGAAGGCTGGATGCTGGCGATGCCCCGATCCAGGAAGCGCCGGCGCTCTTCGGGAGTCCCGCGGATCGCGTCGAGCCGTGACGAGGAGTACGCAAAGACGCTCACCGCGCGCAGGTATGCCGCGAGCGTGACCTTCTCCTCGTTGATCATCAGGACGCGGCGCCGGGTCTCCGCGGTCTCGAGACCCGCGGAAATCGTCTTCTCCAGGCCGTCGCGGGCAACGATCCCGCTCACGAACACGCTCGGCGAATCGAAGCAAAAGAGACTGCCGGCGCGCGCTGTGCGGAAAGACTTCGTCGTGGCGAGAAAGTAGATTGCCTCGAGAAGATTCGTCTTCCCCTGACCGTTCCGGCCGACAAGGATGTTCGCGCGCGGGTGAAACGCTACTTCCGCCGGCGCCAGGTTGCGGAAGTTCTGCGCGGTGAGGGAGAGCAGTTTCATGCCTCTGTCACTCGAGCGCCCGGGTCTGCCTGTCGCCGCCCCAGCCAGGTCCCTCGACTCACGCTACCAATGACACGACTGTCGTCTGCTCGAGGGTGCCCCCTCATCCGCCTTCGGCACCTTCTCCCCCGTGCGCGGGGAGAAGGCTCTCGAGGGGAGGTGCTGCGCGACTTGCCTGTCGCCCGCTCCCCTGGAGAACAAACATCGAGACCCTTTTCCCCCGTGCGCGGGAGAGAAGGCTCTCGAGGGGAGGTGCTGCGCGACTCGCCCGTCGCACGCTCTCGGAAGAACAAACATCGAGAGCCTTCTCCCCTCCGCAGAGGGGAGAAGGTGCCGAAGGCGGATGAGGGGTCAGCTCCCGTGCCATTCACCAGGCCTGTGCCGGCTGCGCACCGCGCGTCATCACCACTTCCACGGCACTCCTCTGCTGTTGGACGGCTCGGGATGACAGCCGCGCTGCGCGCGGCACGGAGCGAGTGAAATCGTCGCGAATCTGTGTGTCCTCTGCGTTCTGTGCGGTGAATCCCACGGGCGAGCGCGATCTGGATCAGGCAAGCCGCATCGGCATCACGACGTACAGGTAGTCGTACGGGAGATCTTCCGCGGTGGACGCAGGCCGGCCGATGCACTGGCTGTTCTCATCCTTGAGATCGAGAGAGACGCTGGGGGTGTCGGTCGCACTCAGGAAGTCCATGACATATGCGGCATTGAGTCCGACGAAGAATGGAGCGCCGGCGTAGTCTATGGGAACGGTCTCTCGTGCGTCCCCAAGCTCTGGGTTCGTGGAGGACACGGTGAGTTTGCCGGGCGCGAAATCGAAGCGAACTGCGCGCGTGCGCTCGTTGGCCACGAGGGAAATGCGCTTGATGGTCGAGAGCAGGCGCTCGCGGTCCACCATGACCCGGCGATCGTTGTCCTTTGAGATGACTTCCATGTAGTTCGGGAAATTGACGTCGATCATTCTCGCCAGCAGGCGCCGGTCGCCGGCGTCGAAGAAGAGCTGATTGTCGGAGACGCCGAACTTTACGGTTCCATCCTCGGCGCTCTCGAGCCGGAGAATCTCATCGAGCGCTTTGCGCGGGATGAGAATGGTGAGGTCCCCGCCCTTCTTGTTCTTGCCATTGGTGATCGCCGAGGGGAAGTTGATGAGCGCCATTCGGTGGCCGTCGGTCGCGACCATCTCCAGCTTGTTCGGCTGGATCTTGAGCAGTGCGCCGTTGAGCTGAAAGCGGGTTTCCTCGTGAGTGATCGCGAACTTCACTTTGCCGACCATCGTCTTCAACTCGCCGAGCGGGATCGCAAACGCCTCCTCGACATTGACCGTCGGCAGCGTGGGGTAGTCCTCCGCGGGCAGCCCGAGGAGACGGAACTTTGCGGTCCCTGAGTCGATCTGAACGGAGTTGTTGTCCTGAAGGGTGATGTGCACGTCTTCGTCGGGCAGGGACCGCACGATGTCGAAGAGGCGCTTGGCTTCGATGGTCACGCCTCCGGGAGTGGTCACGCGTGCGGGACAGGAGCTGAGAATCGTCACATCGAGGTCGGTGGCGGCGACCTGCAGGCGTCCGTCGACGGCTTTCAGCAGCACGTTCGACAGGATCGGGATGGTCGACCGTTTCTCGACGACCCCCTGGCACAGCTGGAGCTCCTTCTGCAGATCCGCTTTTGCGACGGTCAACTCCATCAGGTCACTTCCTTCAGACTAAGACTCATTCTTTAGTAGTAGCAGTAGCAGGTGTTGTGGATAACGGCAGGGATCGACGCAAACTGTTCGAAAGTATAGCAGTCTTCGCTTTTTCGGCCTGTGAGTTGCGGACCGTAAAACCAGTGGAGAATCGCGCCGTTTTCCGCAGAGGAGAGGTTCCTGGCCGACCCGGTCGATTTCATCCACATGATTTTGGGGGACCTTTCCTCAGGCGCTGTGGAAAGCTTCATCGGAACTGTTTGGCGAGGCTGTCGACGGTACGTGCGAACTGCGCATCGGCGTCCAGCATCTTCTTGATCTGCTGGACCGAATACATGACGGTGGAGTGGTGCTTGTCGGCGAAGACCTTGCCGATCTCCGGGTAGGAGAGGTCCGTCAGCTCCTTACAAAGGTACATCGCGACCTGCCGAGGGAAGGCAATGGTCTTGGCGTTCGTCTTCTGCTTCAGATCGGAGACCTTCAGCCCGTAGTGCGTCGCCACAATCCTCAGGATCTCCGCCGGAGTGATCGGCTTGTCCTCCTTCGAGAGAACGTCTTTCAAGGCTTCCTTGGCCAGTTCCACGGTGACCGTCTTTCCCGCGAGCGACGCGAACACGGCGATCTTGTTGAGGTGACCTTCGAGCTCTCGGACATTGGAGCGCACACGCTCGGCGAGAAAGAGAGCCACATCCTGAGGTAGATGAAGACCTTTGTCCTCCGCCTTCTTGCGGAGGATCGCGACCTTGGTCTCCAGGTCGGGTGGCTGGATGTCCGCGGTCAAGCCCCACTCGAAGCGCGACCGAAGCCGCTCCTCGAGGGTGGGGATCTCCTTCGGAGGGCGGTCGGACGTGAATACGATCTGCTTCTGTGCCTCGTAGAGGGCGTTGAACGTATGAAAAAACTCTTCCTGGGTGCGCTCCTTGCCGGCGATGAACTGGATGTCGTCGAGCAGGAGCGCATCGACGGAGCGATAACGGTCCCGAAAAGAAGCCATCCGGTCGAAGCGTATCGACGCGATCAACTCGGTCATGAACGACTCGGCCGACATGTACGACACTTTCAGATCCGGACGCGATTCGCGAAGCTGATGGCCGATCGCCTGGATCAGGTGGGTCTTGCCTAGACCGGCCCCGCCGTAGATGAACAGCGGGTTGAACGAGCCGCTGGGATTCTCAGCGATCGATTTCGACGCGGCGTATGCAAGCTGGTTCGAGCTGCCAACCACGAACGTTTCAAAGCGGTAGCGAGGGCTGAAAACAGCGCTGGGAAGCTCTTCCCTTTGCGGTACGACCAGCGGGCCGAGATTGTCGGTGGCGGCGTTCCCGTCGACGACGAACTGGATATGCACCCGCTCAGCGGTGATCTCGTTCAGAACTCCGCGGATCTTCGCGCCGAAACGCTCGCGGATCTCGTCGACGTACCTCTGCGAGGGGACGGCGACATCCAGCGTGTCACCCTTCTGACCGACGAAACGCGTCGGCGCAAGCCACGTGTCGTACTCCGTCCGGTCGACGACTTGCTCGATCCTGGCGAGGACTTGATTCCATGTGCTCATCGGAGGGGGGCGGGACGTATCTCATTGAGAATCCACAGCTTTTCCACAGTTGTGGAAATTCCGGGCTCTGGATCGGGCGACGGAGTCTAGCACAGGGGTGGGGGGTGGGGAAGGGGCCAAAAAAGGTTGGCGGCTGGCGGGAGAACCGGGTGGTGAACGCGCCCGCCAACCGCCAACCGTCAACCGCTAACTGGAATATCGCCGCGATTCAGGGGCGTTTGCCCGCACGGCCCGGAAGCTCCCCGGCCGTGGTCGTTGACCGTCTCCGGACACGACACTATACTCGCCGCTTTCGTTTTCAGAGGGTTATCCAGCAATGGCAATGAAGCGTACTTTTCAGCCGAACAACCGCCGCCGCAAGCGGACTCACGGTTTCCTCGTCCGCATGCGGACCAAGGACGGACAGGCCGTCCTCTCCCGCCGCCGCCGGAAGGGCCGCAAGCGCCTCGCTGTCTAAGCGGGCGCTCGCGGTACTTCAGTGCAACTCGGACCCGAGGCGCTGCCAAGGCAGAAACGGCTGGCGAAGCGTCCGGAGTTCCTCAGCGTTTATGAGAACGGCCAGAAGGTCTTCTCCCGGTTCGCCGTCCTGTTCTACGCCAGGAACGAGCTTCTTCATTCGCGGATCGGCATCACAGCCACGAAGAAGATCGGCAAGGCCAACGTCAGGAATCGTCTCAAACGCTGGACGCGCGAGGTGTACCGCAGACAACGCGAGCCGCTGGGCCTCGACGGCCGGTCGCTCGACATCGTCGTGAACGTCAAGTCGAACGCCGCCGCCGCCTCCTTCCAGGATTACAGCCGGGACCTCGGCCGCGTCCTGGAGCGCCTCGTGAGCGAAGCGCCCCGGAAGTCATGAGCTTCCGAGGCACCGTGCTCTTCCTCCTTGGCGCATACAAGCGCTTCCTTTCGCCGCTGCTGCCGCCGATGTGTCGCTTCGATCCGACATGTTCGGTGTATACGATGCACGCCGTCCAAAAGTACGGCGCGCTCCGCGGCTCGTGGCTCGGCGCCCGACGCCTGGCGCGCTGTCACCCGTTCAATCCTGGAGGTTGGGACCCGGTCCCTTGAAATGGAAAAGAGAATTTTTCTCGCCGTTGTGATCTCGATCGCGCTTCTGGCGGGCTGGTCGGTGCTGCTGCCGCGCGTGTTTCCCGAGCTGGCCAGGAAGCCCGAGCCGGTGAAGGCTGCTGCAACTGCAACGCAGGGTACGCAGACCATGCCGCCCGCCAGCGCCCCTGGATTGAGCCCTGCTGCAGCGCCGGAATCAACTGCCCCGACGCTGGTCGTTCCCCAGGCGGTGGCGCCGGTCGTGGGCGCACGCGTCCAGAACAGCACGATCGACACGCCTGAGTTCACCGCGGTCTTCTCCAACCGCGGCGCGCAACTGGTCTCCTTCAAGTTGAAGCGCTACAACCGCAAGGACGACCCCGCACAGACCGTCGATCTCGTTCGCACGCGCGATCAGGAGAGCTCGGACTACCCCTTCGCCATCCGTTCCACGAACGCTCCGCTCTCTTTGCAGCTGAACTCCGCGCTTTACGCGGTCACCGATCGCACAGACGGCGACGCACGGGTGCTGGAGTATCGCTACTCCGATGGCCGGCATACCGCGACCAAGACTTTCCGCTTCGATCCCGCGAGCCCTTACCTGTTCGACTACGCCACGTCGGTCCAGCCGCCGGTTCCTTACCGGGTCGAGATCGGTCCTGGAATCCGCAACATCGCGCCCGAGGAAGTCGACTCCGCGGCCGTCATTACCGGCCACGGTGTCGTCATGAGAGAAGGGAAGTTCAAGGTCATCGCGCGCGAGAAGGCCGACGCGATGCAGATCTTCACGCCGGTCGCGTACATCGGCATCGAGGACAACTACTTTCTGAGCGTGTTGCGACCCTCCCGCGGCGGCGATGGTGTGCTGCGCAGCGTGACGTACACCGACCCGCAGACGAAGAAGAAGCGGCAGGACTTCATGGCCGGCGTCAATGCGCTCGACGACGGACAGCAGAGCGGGAACGCATTCTTCGGCCCGAAGGAAACGACGATCCTCGATCGCTATGAGATGAGCGAGGCGTTGCAGTTCGGGTGGTTCGGCATGATCGCGCGGTTCTTCCTGAAGGCGCTGGTCTGGCTCAATCAGTACGCGCACAACTACGGTTGGGCGATCGTCGCTCTGACCATCATGATCAAGGTGGTGCTCTACCCGCTGCAGCACAAGAGCACGGTGTCGATGAAGAAGATGCAGATGGTCTCGCCGAAGGTCGAGGCCATCAAGGCCAAGTACAAAAAGTCGAAGACCGACACCGAGCAGCGCAACAAGATGAACACGGAGATGATGCAGCTCTATCAGAAAGAGGGCATCAATCCGATGGCTGGCTGCCTGCCGCTGATTCTGCAGCTGCCGATCCTGTGGGGCTTCTACAATCTCCTGTCACGAGCCATCGAGCTGCGCGGAGCGCCCTGGATTCTCTGGATCAAGGATCTCTCGGAAAAGGATCCGACTTACGTACTGCCGATTCTCATGACCGCGACCATGTTCCTGCAGACGTACCTCACGCCGGCAGTCGGCGATCCGGCGCAGCGGAAGATCTTCCTGATCATGCCGCTGGTATTCGGCTTCATGTTCAAAGACTTTCCGAGCGGGCTCGTTCTCTATTGGCTGGTGCAGAACGTCTTGACGATCATCCAGCAGTTGATCATGAACAAGTGGTGGAAGGATCATCCTGCAGATTTGCAGAAAGTGTAACGGCGGAGAGCCATGACTCAACGTTTTGAAGGACGAAATCTCGAAGAGGCGCTGCAGAACGCAGCGCAGACATTTGGCGTAGAGAGGTGGCAGCTCACCTATCACGTGCTGCTGGAAAAGCGCGGCTTCCTCGGCGGAATGAAGCGCATCGTCGTGGAAGCGGAGGTGAACACCGATGCTCCTCAACCACCTGCTCCTGCGACAGCGCCGCTCGAGCCGTTGCCGCCGGCGGCTGTGACCGGCGCTCCCACCCAGTCAGCAGAGCGCCGGCCGCGGGCAGCTGGCGGTGGCGGCGGCGGTGGGAGTCGCGAAGGCGGTCGCGCGCGTGAGCGCAACGGCGGCGGTCGGGGACGTGGACGAGGCGGCGAGAGCGATCGTGATCGCGGGCCGAGGCGGGAGCTTCGTACCGGCGACTTCGAAACGTTCCTCGGCGATCTGCCAGAGCAGAGTCCGGAGTCCCCCGGGGCAAAACTCGTTCGCGACTGGATCGAGGGCGTCCTTTTCCTGGCGAAGATTGATGTCGTCCTGCGCACCGAGGAGAATGAGACCCAGATCCTCGTGCGCCTGTATGGCGCGGACGGGCCGCGTCTGACGGACCGCAACGGCGAGCTGCTCGACGCGATCCAGGTGCTGGCAAACAAAGCACTGGTGGGACGCAAGGTGGAGAAAGAGATCGAGCTCGATTGCGAAGAGTTCAAGTCAGCGCGCGAACAGGACCTGGTCCGTCGCGCACAGGAAGTTGCCGATCGAGTGCGCCGCGACGGTCGCGAAGAGCTGCTTCCGCCCATGTCACCCATCGAGCGGCGCATCGTCCACATCGCACTGCGTGAAGACGCGGACGTGACGACGGACTCGCGTGGCGAGGGGTTCTTCAAACGCGTGGCCATCATTCCCCGGCCGGCGGAAGCCGAACCGGCGCCGTGATCCCGCTGGACACGATCGTCGCCCCGGCCACGCCGCCGGGGCGCAGCGCCCTGGCGATCGTGCGCATTGACGGACCTGGTTCCTTCTCCATCCTCGCGTCTTTGACGCGATCCTCACTTCCGGCGGTACGGCACGCCTCCCTCGTGAAATTGTTCTCGGGTGTCGGTGGCCGGTTGTCTGAGGGCCATAGCGCATCGCGTGATTCGAGCGAGAGAGCAGGGAGCCCGGACGGCAACTCAGAAAGTGAAACTTCTGAAAGCTCTCGTCCGGGCGATGAGTCGCAGACAACCGACAACCGAGAACCGACAACAGCCGAGGGCCTCATCGACGAGTGCATCGCCGTTCGTTACGAGGCACCGCACTCCTTCACCGGCAACGACCTGGTCGAGCTCACGCTGCACGGCAATCCACTGCTCGCCACGCGAGTGATGGAAGCGTGCGTCGGTCTGGGTGCGCGGATGGCGCAGCCGGGGGAGTTCACCGAGCGCGCGGTTCTCAATGGAAAGCTGGACCTGGTTCAGGCGGAGTCGATTGCAGATCTGATCAACGCACGAACAGCGCTGCAGGCCAGACTGTCCCTTTCGAACCTCGAAGGCACGTTGAGCCGGAAGGCGGCGGCGATCCGTCAGACGCTGCTCGAGGTAATCTCGCGGCTGGAGGCGGCGCTCGATTTCTCCGAGGAGGGATATGAGTTCATCACGCGGGACGAGGTGCGCACGAGGATCGAAGGGTCGCTGCGCGAGATCGTGGCGATGGGCGAAACCTATCGTCGAGGTTCCGCCACCCGCGCCGGTCTGAACGCCGTGATCCTCGGCCGCCCGAACTCCGGCAAATCCACGCTCCTGAACCGCCTGGTCGGCAGCGACCGGGCCATCGTGACACCCATCCCCGGGACCACTCGCGACATCGTGCGAGAGACGATCGAGATTGGCGGGTTACCGGTGACACTGGCCGATACCGCGGGGCTGCGCGAAAGCACGGACCTGGTAGAGGGAATCGGGATCGCGCGTGCGCGCGATGCCGCGCGGACCGCGGACTTCGTGATTTACCTCGTGGACTCCACGACGGGCTGGACCGCGCAGGACGAGAAGGAGATCGAGCTTCTCGGCGACGTGCTTCTCATCTTCACAAAAGCTGACCTGCTGCCAAGCCAGCAGCTTACGGCCGCCCGGCAACCAGAAGTTTCCATAAGTGCCGTATCTGATTACGGGATGAATGAGCTGTTCAGTCTGCTCGACCAGCGAGTTCAGCAGCGGTTTGCGGTCTCTGCCGGAGCGCTCGTCAACGAACGGCAGCGACTGGCGGTTTCGGAATGCCAGTCCGCGCTGCAAGCGGCCCTGGCGGCGGTCGAGCTCGATGAGCAGATGATCCTCGTCGATCTCTACCGCGCTGCGAATGCGCTGGGCGTCTTGACCGGCGTGATCACGAGAGACGAAATCCTGACGGAGATCTTCGGAAAGTTTTGTATCGGCAAGTGATGTTCCACGTGGAACATGACCCAGTCATTCGACATCCTGATCATCGGCGGAGGCCACGCCGGCGCTGAAGCAGCTCGCGTCGCCGCGCGCGGAGGCGCAAGCGTCGCGATGGTCACCATGCTCCGGGAGGCGATTGGCCGGATGTCGTGTAACCCCGCGATTGGCGGCCTGGCGAAAGGCAACCTCGTCAAAGAGATCGACGCTCTCGGCGGTCTCATGGGAGAGGCGACCGATCGGTCGGGAATCCAGTTCAAGATTCTCAACAGGTCCAAAGGGCCAGCGGTACAGGGACCCCGCGCGCAGTGCGACCGCGATCTCTATGCCGCGGCGGTGCAGGACTCTCTGGGATCGGAGCCTAACCTCACGACTGTAGAAGGCGCCGTGTCTTCGCTCCTGCTCGACGGTTCGGCAGTCCGAGGGGTGGTTCTCCAGGACGGGACGCGCATCCGGGCAAAGGCCGTCATCGTGACCACTGGCACTTTCCTCCGCGCCCTCATGCATTCGGGGGAGGTGCAGACCGTCGGGGGACGTTTCGGCGAGCCGGCTGCGGCGACCCTGTCCGACTCCTTGCGCAGTCTCGGCCTCCGTCTGGGCCGCCTCAAGACCGGAACGCCTCCGCGCATCGACCGCTCCTCCGTCGATTTCTCGCGGCTCGACGAGGCTCCAGGCGACCAGCGACCCCGCCCATTCTCCATCCTCACGGACCGTATCGTGCAGCCTCAGGTGCTCTGCTGGCTCACCTACACGGGCGCCGAGACCCACGACGTGATCCGGGCGAATCTCCACCGTGCGCCGATGTACTCGGGACAGATCCACGCCGCCGGCCCGCGCTACTGCCCGTCCATTGAAGACAAAGTGGTCCGCTTCGCCGACAAGGAGCGCCATCAGATCTTCGTGGAGCCTGAGGGTCTTACACACCCCTGGCTCTACATGAACGGGATCTCCACCTCGCTGCCGCCGGATGTTCAGGATGCCGTCATTCGCTCGCTGCCGGGGTTTGAGCAGGCCACGATCGCCCGCTACGGATACGCGGTCGAGTATGACTTCGTCAACCCCGAGCAGCTCGCGCCGACCCTGCAGGTTCGGGGAGTCGAGGGTCTGTTCCTTGCCGGCCAGATCAACGGTACCTCGGGGTACGAGGAGGCTGCGGCCCAGGGTCTATTGGCCGGAATCAATGCTCTCCAGGCGGTTCGCGGCGGTGAGCCGCTGGTACTGCGGCGGGATCAGGCCTACGCTGCGGTCATGATCGACGACCTGGTCACGCTCGGGACGGAGGAGCCGTACCGCATGTTCACCTCCCGCGCGGAGCATCGGCTGCTCCTGGGTTGTGACTCGGTCTACGAACGTCTTTCCCCTGTGGCGGAGCGGTTGGGAATCCTGGACGACGAGCGTAAGCGACGCGTGGAGGGTCGCGTGGCGCGGATGCTTCGAGCCACAGCGGCAGCAGACGTC
Source organism: Acidobacteriota bacterium (assembly GCA_031388865.1). Taxonomy (GTDB): domain Bacteria; phylum Acidobacteriota; class Thermoanaerobaculia; order Gp7-AA8; family Gp7-AA8; genus QHVT01. Next base: position 13,335 of record JANMSA010000593.1, read on the forward strand.
GCCTTGCGACCCGATCGGGAGACCGTGGGCTGGCTGCGCGACATCGGGATCGAGCTCACAGCCCAGACCACGGTCGCCAAGCTGATGCAGCGGCCAAACCTCGACCTGGGGATCCTCGCGACCGCAGCTGAGAGGGAGCTTCCTGAGCTCTCCGAGGCCTTCCGCACCCTGAGCGAGGAGGAGGCGGAGGGTGTTGTCAGCCGGCTGCGGTACTCCGGGTACATCGAGCGCCAGCAGCTGGAGGCCGAGAAGCTTCACCAGGACGAGGATCTGCGCATCCCCACCACGATGACGTACGCGCTGCCGGGGCTGTCGCGGGAGATGACGGAGAAGCTGACGCGGGTTCAGCCGCTGTCCCTGGGGCAGGCGAGTCGGATTTCCGGAGTCACACCGGCCGCCATCTCCATCCTGAGGCTGCACCTGCGAAAGAGAACGATGAACGCGGAACGCTGAACGATGAACGCGCCTGAATCTGGTTCATCGTTCATCGTTCATCGTTCATCGTTGGAACGCTACAAGGCGGAGCTCCTCCGCTGGAACGCCAAGGTGAATCTGATCGGCCCGGAGGCTGAGGAGAATCTTGACGCGCACATTGAGGAGGCGCTGGCGGCTGCTGAGGTCCTGAAGCCGGCGGGGGAGGTCATGGACTTTGGCTCGGGTGGCGGTCTGCCAGCCATTCCCATGGCCATTGCGGCGCCGGAGGCGAGGTTCCACCTGGTGGAAGCGGACCAGAAGAAGTGGGCGTTCCTCAAGCACATCGTGCGTGAATGCGGCTTGAGCTGCCAAGTCTACGGTGATAGATTGTCGCGCCTTCTGCCCAGGCTCCCTGCCGACCTTCGCTTCTCGCTCGTCGTTTCGCGCGCCGTCGGGAATCCGGAAGAGTGGGTGCCTTTGCTGAAGGAGCACTTGGAGGATGGCGCCCGCGTCGCGCTCTTTCAGGGGACGCCGGCCGTGCCGCCGATCTCCGGATTCAGCCGTGGGGCGGCGGTGGCCCTCCCACGCGGCCAGTCCAACTACCTCGTCGTCATGACGTTCCACGTGGAACAGTAGCGGTACTTATCGATGGGCAAAATAGTCACGCTGGTCAATCAGAAGGGCGGAGTCGGAAAAACGACTACGGCAATCAACCTTGGGGCCTCACTGGCAGCGTGCGAACGCACGGTTCTGCTCGTTGATCTCGACCCACAGGCCAACGCTACTTCGGGAGTGGGGCTCCCGAAGAATCAGGACAAATCGATCTATCCGGTCCTCATAGACGGAATGAGTATTCGGGAAGTGATCATCCCCACCGAGCTGCCAAATTTTCATGTGGCGCCCTCATCGGTAGATCTGGTGGCGGCAGAGCTCGAGCTCTCCGACGCGATCGGGCGCGAGTTCCATCTCCGAAGAGCCCTCCTGGAAGTGGTCAACGACTACGACTACATTCTCATCGACTCACCGCCATCCCTCGGGCTGCTGACGATCAACGGACTTACGGCAGCGGACACGGTTCTGGTGCCCATGCAATGCGAGTACTTCGCGATCGAAGGCGTCGCCCAGCTGGTCAACACGGTGGACCGAGTTCGCGACATGCTCAATCCGGGACTGGAGTTCGAGGGGATCGCTTTGACCATGTATGACGAGCGGATGAACCTGGCCCGGCAAGTCGCAGAGGAAGTGCGGCGTCACTTCGGGGACAAGGTGTACAAGACGGTCATCCCCAGGAACGTACGCCTCGGTGAAGCTCCGTCCTTCGGTAAGCCGATCATTCTTTACGACATTCGCTCGCGAGGCAGCGAGGCCTACGTGAGCCTCGCCAAAGAATTCATCCAGCGAGCGGAGACCGTCCTCCCATGAGCACTCAGAAAAAAGCACTCGGCCGCGGTCTTGGCGCCCTCATCCCCTCGCGACCGTCCGCGCCTGTGCCTCCTCCCCAGACGAGCGGTCCCGGTCTCGCCAACGTCTCGATCGATCAGATCTCCCCGAATCCGTATCAGCCTCGCAAGACCTTCAATGACGCCTCGATCGAGGAGCTGGCCCGCAGCGTACGCGAGCACGGTATTATTCAACCATTAGTCGTAACGAAAACAGGTGATAATAAATACCGCCTGATCGCCGGAGAGCGCCGCTTCCGAGCCGCCCAGAGGGCGGGACTGGACACCGTCCCCGTGGTCATCAAAGAAACGATGACGGACGGCGATATTCTGCAGGTGGCGCTGATCGAGAACATCCAGCGCGAGGACCTCAACCCGATCGAGGAAGCGTACGCGTACCACCAGCTCCATCAGGAGTTCGCGCTGACTCAGGAGGAGATTTCCAGGCGGGTGGGGAAGGAGCGCTCGACAGTCGCGAACTTTCTCCGCCTCCTCAAGCTGCCGGATTCCGTCAAGAAGCTTCTCGCAGCCGGACAACTCTCCATGGGTCATGCGCGGGCGATCCTGGCGGTGGAGTCGGCCAGGAAGCAGGAGCAGCTCGCCGACCGGGTGGTGAAGCGCAACCTCAACGTCCGCCAGACGGAGATGCTCGCGGCTGAGAGTGCGCCCAAGGCCGAGCAGCCAGAAAAAGAGAAGGATATTTTCACCCGCGACGCCGAGGACAAGCTCGCCAAGGCTTTGCGCAGCAAGGTCGAGATCGACCGCAGGCGGCGAGGCGGCGTGATTCACATCCGCTTCGGAAGCGAAGACGAATTGATCCGGCTGGTCGAGGAACTGATGAAACGGCGGTAGTCTTCGAGTCTTCAAGACGTCGAGTCTTCGAGGAGGAGCCCACTCGAAGACTCAAAGACTCGAAGACTCGAAGACTCGAATACTCGGAGAACGAACATGAAGAAAAGTGGTGATCTGAACGGCTTCCTCGACCGTGGCTCGTCGTTCAAGGGGGACCTCGAGTTCGAGGACACGATGCGCATCGACGGCAAATTCAATGGGCGCGTGCGCTCGAAGAACGAGCTCATCGTCGGTGAGAGCGCTCACATCGAAGGAGAGATTCACGTCGGGAGAATCGCCATCAGCGGAACGGTCGTCGGGAAGATCGTCGCCGAGCAGCGGGTGGAGATCCATCGCAACGGCAAGGTCTACAGCGACGTCGACACGCCCGCGCTGATCATCGAAGAGGGCGCGATCTTTCAGGGCAATTGCGTGATGGGCGACAAAAAGGTTGCCGGGAACGTAACGAACATCGCCGCAAAGGCCTGAATCGTTTTGTCGGTTGTCGTTGCCTATTCTCTAAAAACTCAGGGCGCGGGCGTTACGTCGCAGAGAAAACCGACAACAACTCCTACAGCCATCCTCGCATTCGCGCGACCAGCACGATCACTTCAGGGATCGTGTACTCGTCCTCGACGCCGAGGACGTCCTCCCAGCGCAGATCCCAGGCTGCGGCCATTCGCTGGCGAGCGGTGGACTGCGTGAAGTTCAGTTCGCAGACGTCGCCGACATACTTCCGTCCCTCGCGCAACGGCAGGCCGAACGTGCGGCAGACGAGGGGGCGGTGCTCGTACATCATGCATAGCCCTTTCTCGTCGAGGTTGGGGCAGGGAGTCGACTGTGTGCGCTCGAAGAATGCCTCTTTCTCCTCAGGCGAGCACTCGCGCAGATTCGGATGTGCGCTCGACTCCACGATCTCGAGAGCCTTGCGAACGATTCTGCGTCGGCGTGATGGATGCAACTGCTCGAGACCCTC
>JANMSA010000626.1:0-1653 GCA_031388865.1 Acidobacteriota bacterium
CAACGAGATCCTCTCGATGGACCCGCACGCGTCCCTGCAGTTCCTGAATCTGCTCTGCCGCATGATCAGCCGCCGCCTGCGCGAGATCAACGACAAGATCGTGCAGTGGAAATTCATGAGCGGCGGGTTCTGAAAAGGTTGTCGGTTCTCGGTTGTCGGTTCTCGGTTGTCTGAGAAGGTTGTCGGTTCTCGGTTGTCGGTTGTCTGGGATTCCGACGCTCTCGGAAGACTCCCGAGACCGCGTAGAGATCTCACGCTGACGGAACCCGAAGCTCGGCAATGCGCAGACAACTGACAACTGACAACTGACAACGAACAGCCGACGCAAAACTCAGAAAGCTGACACAACGGCAACCGCCGCTCGCCACCGCCAACCGCCATCCAATAAACATGATCTTCGCCGCCGCGTTTCTGGCCGTCTTCCTTCTGCTCTGGATCCTCCTTTTCCTCATCGGTCCGGCGATGGAGCGGCTTCTGAAGCGGAGCGCGCACTGGACGGCGAAGTTCCGTCACCGCGACTACCTGTCGGTCTTCCTCGTCGTCGCGGTGGGCCTCGCGGCGACAGCCATTGCCGGCGACGCGTTCGTCGACATCGCGGAGACGCTGCAGGCCGACTCGCCGAAGCTGCACGCCATCGACGGCGCGATCCACGAGTGGGCGAACACGACCCGCACTCCCGGCGCGACCGCGTTCTTCACGACACTCACTCTCGTCGGCACGCCGGTCGGACTGGGGATCGTGGTCATCATCGTCGCGGCCGTGCTGGCAATGCGCAGGCGGTGGCGATGGGCGGCCTATCTGCTGATCACGTCCTTTCTCGGCGGCCTCCTCAACCTCCAGCTCAAGTCCTATTTTGCGCGCGCCAGACCGGAGCTTGCCGAGGCGCTCCGCGGTGCGCATGGCTACTCGTTTCCGAGCGGGCATGCGATGGGCTCGACGATCGTGTTCGGCGCACTCGCGTATCTGGCCTTCCGAGTCCTGACCCGGTGGCGTCAGCGTGCGGGCGCGTTGGCACTCGCATGCACGATGGTCCTGGCCATCGCCGTCTCCCGCGTGTACCTCGGCGTGCACTGGATCTCCGACATTGGCGCGGGCATCGCCGCAGGCCTGATCTGGCTTCTGACAGCCACTCTCGCGTACGAAACGTTCCGCAGAATCCGCCTCGTGCGCGCTCTGCGCGCCAAGCGCGGGTAGCGCGTGGACTGGAGGGACCGACGCCCTTGGTCGTCCCTTATGCCCTCGCGCTAGACGGCGTCTTCGTCGCGCACTTCGCGGGGCGAATAGAGCTCGCGAACGATCCGGCCTATGGACTGGCGGTCGAGCGCGTTGGCCGTGCACGTGTTGAGATTCAGGAACAGATCGCCGACCGCCTCGCGCTCGCGGTCTTCGGGGCCAAGGTCGGGGACCGCCCGCCTCACCCCTTCCATCGTGACCACGACTTCCTCGACGGTGATGCGGTCGGGATCGCAGGCGGGGACATAGCCGATCCAGTCGATCCCTGTGGCAGTGACCAGGTTCGCGTCGTCGAGCTTGGTCATCACGCGCAGCATCTGGGAGTCGGTCGTGCCGAACTGCTCGGCCAGGCGGTACGTCGATGGCGGCTCCTCACGACGTTCGAAGCGACGGGAAACCTCGACCATCGCTCGCAGCGCA
>JANMSA010000652.1:0-5542 GCA_031388865.1 Acidobacteriota bacterium
ACCGTACGCGCCGCCTCCAGCGGCGGTTTTCTGCCGCGAGAGACTCCTAGCGTCTGCTGGCGCCGTGGTGATGCCACTTCTCTACCCATCGAACCGGACCTTCAGCGCAGCGGCGGCGGCAGACGCTAGTGTCGTCTCTCAAGGCCTCAGGGCGCACACGCATCCATCGAGAGCCTTCTCCCCCTCACGGGAGAGAAGGATCTCGGTGGGGGAGGTGTCGCCCAGACAGCGCGCTGGCGGTGCAGTTCCCCCGATGATTGCGCAATCGAAGCGGCCACCCTCATCCGCCTTCGGCACCTTCCCCCTCACGGGAGAGAGGGACCTGGGGGAGTGTCGCCAGACAGCGCGCGGCTCTACCGCCGGATCGCCTGGACTGCCGTATCCAACGCCTGCAGGAACCGCGAACGATCGCGCTTCTCCATCGGCGGCGGGCCGGCCGTGAACGCGCCGGCGCCTCGGAGCTCAGCCAGGATCTCTCGCGTCGCCAATGCTCCGCCCACGTTGTCATCGGTGAAGGGGCGGCCGGTGGTGCCGATCACGCGGGCTCCGTTGCGCAGGCAGCGCGCTGCCAGGGGGATGTCTGCGGTGATGACGATGTCGCCCTCGCCCGCGTGCTCCGCGATCCAGTCGTCGGCGGCGTCCAGCCCTTCGCGGACGACGACCAGGGTGTACTCATCCGGGATTCGCTGCGGAGAGTTCGCCACCAGGGTCACAGGGAGCGCGTAGCGGCGCGCGACCCGGTAGACCTCTTCTTTTACAGGGCAGGCGTCGGCGTCGATGTAGATATGGAGCATCTGGATGGTCGTTTTATCAGAGGAGCGCGTCAGCGGGCAGGCGGTGAGTCGTAACTTGCGGCGGGGCACTGTCACTCCCACGCGGCACAGTCCGCTGGTTGTGGCAGCGTGCTTGCCTTTTGCCGCTCATCAGGAGGAACACATTCATGAAAACCATCGCACTTGGCCTGGTGCTGCTCGCGGCTGGAGCTTGCGCATCGAACACGAGAACGGTCACTCCCACTCCAACCATGGACACGGGCGGCACGAACAGCACGCTTGGCGTCTTCACCACGATGATCCGCTGCGAGTCGGTCAACAACGGGCGGGAGACATGCAAAGTCGACGCGACCGATCGCATGGTGACCGTCAACCAGCAACTCAGCGACACGTCCTGCATCCTCGGTCGGAGCTGGGGCGTTTCGAACGACCGCAAGGCGATCTGGGTCGACAACGGCTGCCGCGCTGAATTTCAGGTCGGCGGCAAGGGCTTCACGGCCACGTCGTTTGCACGAAGCGTAGTCTGTGAGTCGCAGAACAATGGCAAGACGAACTGTCCCGTGGACACGAGCTACGGCGTGCAGCTGGCTCGGCAGATCAGCGCGAACGGCTGCGTGCGCGGTGAGGACTGGGGCTTCGACGAGAACGGGATCTGGGTCGACCATGGCTGCCGCGCCGAATTCGTCCTCGGCGGCGACCAGCGCTACACCCCGCGCGAGGCGTCCATCGGAGCGCGCGTGACCTGCGAGTCGCAGAACGAGGCGATGAAACGCTGCCCGGCCGACACTTTCTATGGTGTGACGCTGGCCCGGCAGATCAGCGACAGCACGTGCATTCGCGGTCGGACCTGGGGCTACGACTCGAACGGAATCTGGGTCAACGGCGGCTGCCGCGCCGAGTTCGTCCTCGGACAGTGAGGCATGGGAGCGGGTCGCCGCAGACGGCGGCCCGCTCTGTCTTTGTGCGCTCGGAGCCCGTTTCCGTGATGGTGGAGCGCCGGTGGCCCTCCGATGGCTCTGGTTCTTCCGCGCAGAACCAACCGCTGGTGCTATTAATAGTTAGCGCCTATCATTGAATAAGCCAATCCGCTATTCAGTGTTGGTGAGCGCGGCCGATGAAGCGAAAACGTACGGGTACCTACGAGATCACTGCCGTGGCAGGCGAGCGCGTTCGGGCGTTCGTTCCGTCGCCGCTGCCGCCTGCGCCGCGCATCGCGCTCGACGGCGCGCTGCAGGGAGAGCTGGAGCGCGCGACGCTCGCCCTGGGCCGCCTCGACGGTGCGTCCGCTCTCCTGCCTGATCGAACACTTTTCCTGTACTCGTACGTCCGGAAGGAGGCGGTTCTTTCCTCGCAGATCGAAGGAACGCAGTCCTCGCTCAGCGATCTGCTCCTGTTCGAGCTCGACGAAGCTCCGGGAGTACCTCTGGACGATGTGACCGAGGTCTCGAATTACGTGGCGGCGCTGGAGCATGGGGTGGCGCGCGTGCGCGAGGGCTTTCCGCTTTCCACTCGACTCTTGCGGGAGATTCATGCGGTGCTGCTCTCGCGCGGACGCGGCAGCGGAAAACAGCCGGGCGAGCTCCGCACCTCGCAGAATTGGATCGGCGGCTCGAGGCCCGGCAACGCCACGTTCGTTCCGCCGCCGCATCCCGCCGTCCCGGACTGCCTGACCGACCTGGAGCGCTTCCTTCATGCCGAGGACGACGGGCTTCCGCTTCTCGCGCGAGCGGGCATCGCCCACGTGCAGTTTGAGACCATTCACCCCTTTCTCGATGGCAACGGTCGAGTGGGACGCCTGCTCATCACGCTGCTGCTCTGTTCCGCCGGCGTGCTCCGTGAGCCGCTGCTGTATCTCAGTCTGTTCCTGAAGAATCATCGAAGCACTTACTACGAGCTGCTGGAGACCGTGCGCCGCGATGGCGACTGGGAGGCATGGCTGTCGTTCTTCTTCCAGGGAGTGGAGGAGACCGCGACGAGTGCGGTCGCCACGGCCAACACGTTGACGGACCTTTTCAGAGAGGATCGGGCTCGCGCGGAACAGCAGGGGCGGCGGTCCGGCTCTGCGCTCCGCGTGCACGAGATCTTGAAAGCGAGGCCCATCTCCACTCTTCCTGCAATCAGTCGCGCAACCGGTCTCTCCTTTCCCGCGGTCGCGTCCGCGGTGGACTTGCTCGTGTCGATGAACATCGTGCGCGAGCTGACCGGCAAGCGCCGAAACCGGCTCTTCGTGTACGAGCGCGTGCTCAACGTGTTGAACGAATGAGCGTTTCCCTCGCATGTCCGAAATGGGTCGCTCATTGCCCGTCCTCCTCGCGGAACGCCGCGCCCCTGTTGTCTCTCCGCCTTTCTTCGCGCATATTGGGCGAAGGAGACTCAACCATGCGCACTGTCTGGACTCTCTGCGTCATCGTTCTCGCGACCTCTCCACTGTTCGCTCAGCATCACGGCGCCGCGGTGCCGGCGGCCGCGACGACGCTGCATCCCGGTCTCGGCAAGCACCACCATCCGATCACCACGAAGAGTGCGGAAGCGCAGGCGTACTTCGATCAGGGGCTGACGCTGCTTTACGGGTTCAATCACGACGAGGCGGCCCGCTACTTCCGCCGGGTCGCAGAGCTCGACCCGGATGCGGCCATGGCGCAGTGGGGGCTGGCGCTCGCCACCGGTCCGAACTACAACGACACGGCTGTCGACGCGGCCCGCGCCGCGACGACGTACTCCGCCGTGCGCAAGGCGCTGGAGCTCGCACCGAAGGCCAACGCCCGCGAGCAGGCCTACATCCACGCCCTCACGAAGCGATTCGCATCCGGCGACCCCGCCTCGGACTGGAAGCAGTTCCACCTCGACTACAGCAGCGCCATGCGCGAGGTCACGCGGAAGTATCCGGACGACCTCGATGCGGCGGTCCTCTTCGCAGAGAGCCTGATGATGCTGCGTCCGTGGCAGCTCTGGACTGCGGACGGCCAGCCCGCGCCGGGGACGACCGAGCTGGTGGGCATTCTCGAGTCCGTGCTCAAACGCGACCCGGACCATCCCGCCGCGAACCACTTCTACATTCACGCCGTGGAAGCCTCCCCGAACCTGGAGCGCGCCATTCCCAGCGCCACGCGCCTGCTGACGCTCGTCCCGGGCGCGGGCCATCTCGTCCACATGCCCGGCCACATCTTTCTGCAGACGGGCGACTTCGATCTGGCCGCGAAGTCGAACATCGACGCGGCGGTCGCGGACAAAGCCTTCGTCGACCGCACCGGTGCGACGGGTGTTTATCCGCTGATGTACTGGACGCACAACGTCCACTTCATCTCCTACGCGCGCGCCCAGCAGGGGCGGTACGAGGAGGCGAAGGAAGCGGCGCTGCAGATGGTGAAGCAGGTCGGCGACGCCGATCTGGGGATGCAGATGCTGGAGGGGTTTCACCTCTATACGCTGATGTCGGATCTGCGCTTTCACCGCTGGGACGAGATCCTGGCCGCGCCGGCGCCAAGCACCGAGCGTCCGCTCCAGCGCGCGTTCTGGTCGTATGCGCGAGCGATGGCCCTGGCGGGGAAAGGGGAGCGCTCGCAAGCCGCTGCTGCGCGTAGCGAGTTCGAGTCGTTGCGCAAAACGGTGCCGGCGGAGTCGATGTATCTCCTCAACAACAAGTCGTCCGACGTGCTCGCCCTCGCCGCCGCCACGCTCGACGCGCAACTCGCGTGGGCGCGTGCGGAGAAGGAACAGTCGATCCGAGACTGGCGTCGCGCCGTGGAACTGGAGAAGGCCATTCAGTACGACGAGCCACCCGCCTGGCACTACCCGATCCGGCAGTCGCTCGGCGCTGCCCTGCTGAATGCCGGGCGTGCCGAGGAGGCGGAGAAGGTGTTTCGGGAAGCGATCGACAAACGCCCACGCGACGGCCGCCTGCTCTATGGCCTGTGGCAGGCGCTCCTCGCGCAGAAACGGGACAGCGAGGCCGGCCTGGTCGAGCAACAGTTCCGCACGGCGTGGAAGGACGCGACGGCGCCGTTGACGATGAAGGATCTGTAAGGGCTTGTCGTCCGGGTCGTCCTGCTGGTGAACGAGCGGGTCGTTGCTTCTCGTTGACGGCCCGCCCTCCATCCTGCCAAGCTCCTGCTTCATCCGATGAAACCTGTTCCAGTGGCGTTCTTCTTCTTCCGAAGTCTCGTGCTGTTCCTGCAAGGCCGCGCCACAGGGGTATTCCGTAACGTACGCCGCGGCGGCAGGTACGGGCCAGGCGGAAGCGGGTCTTCCGGCGGATCGAGCTCCAGCGAATCCTTCTCCAGTGGCGGCGGCAGCGGCGGCGGAGGCGGAGCCAGCGGATCGTGGTGATGACCATGGGAGAGACGACGATGGGCCTCCGGCGGGCCAGCATCGCCCGGCGCGTGGCGAAGGGAGAGACGACCGTGGGGCCTCCCGCGGGTCTCATTACGGCCGGCAGCGCTTAGTGAGGAGAGAGATGACCGGAGGCCCCTCGTCGTCTCTCTTCTCGTAAGCGCTGCCGGTCATACCGGCCCGCCGGAGGCCCCGGTCGGTCCTCCCATGTCACCGCAGTGTCGCGGGCCAGTTCAGGATCACGGTCATCGGCGCGGCGTCGGGATTGAGCTGTGGTTTCGCGATGAGGAAGCGGCCGTCGCGGGTGACGTCGTAGTTGGTGGAGTCGTAAGAGAAGAGTGCTCGTGCAACGGACGGCTGCAGCTCTCCGGCGACGACGGAGATGGCCACTTCCATGACGTTTTTCCCGGTCAGGTCGACGTAGTAGAGGTGGCGGCCGT